>NZ_VMMH01000020.1:0-981 GCF_013277115.1 Streptococcus sp. 714 | reverse complement strand
CTATCCACAACCTCAAAACGGTGTTTTGAGCAGCCTGTCGCTCGCTTCCTAGTTTGCTCTTTGATTTTCATTGAGTATAACTTTTCTTCAACCCACTACAGTTGACAAAGAAGCAATCAAAAAGCAACGCTAGACACGTTGCTTTCTGATTTTAACACAGTTACTTGTATATCAACTCATTTTATTGATTTTATACAAATCACTGGTTAGTGACCTCATAATCTACAAGTCACTACTCTTCTTCCTTCCGTTTTCGTGAAATGAGAAGTCCGCCAGTCATAGCTGCTAAAAGAGCTACAATAAGTGACGTATTTGATTTCTCTGTCCCTGTATTTGGAAGTTGTCGATCTTTATTTATTGTAGTTTCAGATATTGGCGCTCCCTCTGACATTTCATTAGCACTGCCGTCCTTATCTGGCTGAACTGGCATTTCTTCTGGAATACTATTTACACTACCTTCATAGTCTGGTTTAGCTGGGGTAACTTCTGGAATGCCGTTTACACTGCCTGTGTAGGCTGGGACTTCGACAGTTGGTGGAGTAATGACATTGCCCTCGCCATCCGTACTGCTTGTTCCTACTGGATCTGTATAGGCTGGCACTTCAACAGTCGGTGGGGTAATGACATTGCCTTCGCCATCTGTACTGCTTGTTCCTACTGGATCTGTATAGGCTGGCACTTCGACAGTTGGTGGAATAATAACGTTACCCTCGCCATCTGTACTGCTTGTTCCTACTGGATCTGTGTAAGCTGGCACTTCGACAGTCGGTGGGGTAATTACATTGCCCTCGCCATCTGTACTGCTTGTGCCTACTGGATCTATATAGGCTGGAATATCTACAGTTGGTGGGGTAATTACATTGCCTTCTCCATCCGTAATGCTGGTTCCTACTGGATCTGTGTAGGCTGGTTGACTTGGAGTTACTTCTGGAATACCGTTTACACCAAAGTCTTGGTTGACTAAGTCACTTCCTGGAATTT
>NZ_VMMH01000002.1:0-57501 GCF_013277115.1 Streptococcus sp. 714 | reverse complement strand
AAGTTCATAGATCTGAACTTTATCATCATAAGTTAATTTCATAATAAAAACACCCCAAAAGTTAGATTTTTTCTGTCTAACTTTTGGGGTGCAGTTCAAAATCTTGATATTATACGTTTTATTGTGGAAAGATTTTTTCCGTTTTTTACTAAAATTGAATTTTTCTCAACCTATTTTAAAATGTTTGGCGTTTTGCTTTACGCTCCGCACGACCGCGAGCACGATTTTCAGCACGCTTAGTTTTACGGCGTTTTTCATCAACCGCCCATTGAATTTTCTTCTTATAACCCGGTTTGACTTTTTTCTTTTTCTTTTTGACCAAACCAATCATTTCAATATCAAGCTTATCTTGCTTCTTCTCACGATTAGCACGACGATCTCGGTCATAGGTATCTTGAAATTCTCCGTCTTTGACCATCTTAGGAGTAAACTTGATTCCTAATTTCTCCAACTCACGGATATCCGAGTCATCACTTGGCTGGTAAAGGGTAATAGCTGTGCCAGCTAGGCCATTGCGTCCAGTACGACCAACACGGTGCACAAAAAAGGATAAATCTTGCGGAATGGCATCATTGATGACATGACTGACACCTTCAATATCAATCCCACGCGCCGCCAAGTCTGTTGCGACAATGTACTCAAAATCCAGATTTTTCACCTGATTCATGATTCGCTTGCGCTCACGAGGGGCAATATCCCCATGGATTTTTGCCACCTTCAATCCTTGAGCAGTCAGATATGAATGCAATTCATCAGCACGCGTCTTGGTGTTAACAAAAATCATTGCCAAATAAGGCTGCATCAACTGTGTCAACTGATAAATTTGAGCATTTTTGTCACGTCCCTTGGTAGAAATCAACCAATTATCAATGGTATCAGAAATGACCGTTTTGGTCTTGATTTTCTCCATAACAGGATTCGACAAGTATTTTTTCAAGAATGGTTGCAGTTTTTGTGGAATAGTCGCTGAGAAGACCATGAATTGCAGATCTTTTGGAAGGCTGCCAGCAATCTTATCAACAGTTTCCAAGAATCCCATATCCAAGGTCATGTCTGCCTCATCGACCACAAAGGTCTTAGCCTTGTGAATAGCTAGGTCACCAGACTTAACCAAGTCGTAGATACGGCCTGGTGTTCCAATAACAATATGAGGCTGATTACTTGCCAATTTCTCAATCTGGCGAGCTTTATCTGTCCCTCCCACATAATTAACCACACGAACTTCCACTTCTGAGTGAGTTGCAATCTGACGGGCTGCTTGGTAAATTTGAGTAGCCAACTCACGACTCGGTGCAGTAATCACTGCTTGTACACTATCGCTAGCTTCATCTAATTGCTGGAAAATCGGTAACAAGAAAGTGTGTGTCTTACCTGAACCTGTTTTTGATTCTCCAACTAAATCTCGACCTGCCAAGACAATAGGAATCAACTTATCTTGCACCTCTGTTGGAGTTTTAAATTTTAACTCCTCCAAGGCTTCTCTAATATAGTTTTTAAATTGAAATTTCGTAAATGACATAATATCCTCGATTCTATCTATCTTATCAATTATACCACATTTTATTACATTTCAGTAGTCTCACTTATTTAGACTATTTCCAGTAGCTTCTCTAGTCAGAAAAAGGCTGGAATTTTATAATCCCAACCTCTTTTAAATCTTTATTTCCAGTTTAAAATAGCATTCAAGCCATAGTGGTCACTGACTTGTGGACTCTTGTTACCATCAAATACGACATGTAAATTTTCTACCTCTAGCTCCTTGGTAGTAAAGACATAATCGATTCGAAGGGGTTCAGTGTTCCCTTTCCAGCCATCAATTTCTGGTGGAACAGTGTAGCTACCACTTTTCTCTTGAGCAACTTCAAATGCGTCTTGTAAGCCTAATGGACTAGCTAAAATCGCTTGGTAACCTTCCTGACCAGCTGGGTTGTTGAAATCCCCAGCAAGCAAAAGTGGCTTGTTCAATTCTTTCAAGACAGCTTCAAATCGTGCCCATTCTTCTTGGAACCCTTTATCCCACCAAGAAAGATGGACACTGGCAACTGCAAGATCCTTGCCATCGACTACAGTTTCAGCCAGGGCGACACGGCGAGTATGATAGTCTGTTGGATCATCCACATCTGAAACCAAAATTTCTCTTGCTTCAATAGGTGTTTTAGACAAGATAGCCACACCTTCGTGGTAGCGGTCATAACCGATATGGTTATAGGCCCAGGTCCAGTAGTAATTTTTCCCTTGCTCTGCCAACTTTTCAACCAAAAGTCTAACATAGTGGTCTTGGTGAATGGGCTCAGCTGCTGGCAAAGCTTGATAGAGATCATTAACCTCCACCTCTTGCGAGGTGATCTCCTGATTGATTTCTTGGAAACAAATCAAATCATAGTCTTTATAAAGAATATCTTCAAGCAAGAGCTGGAATTTTTCCTCAGCTTCTTTTTCCATCCAGCTATGAGTATTGAGTGTTAAAAATTTCATGCTTTTCTCCTAAAACAAGAGGTTGGAAAACAGCTTCCAACCTCAAGTATATTACAATTCTACTTTAGCAACTGCTGTTTTAGCTGCAAGAGAACCGGTTTGTTCTAATTTAACTGATTTAATAGCTTCAGCATTTGTGAATACAACTACTGTTGAAGTTTCACGACCTGCTGCACGGATAGCATCCAAGTCAGCTGTGACAAGAAGATCACCTGCTGCAACTTTTTGTCCTTCAGCTACATGAACTGTAAATGGTTTTCCTTCAAGACTTACTGTGTCCAAACCAATGTGAACCAATACTTCAAGACCTGCTTCAGTCACAAGACCAAGAGCATGTTTTGTAGGGAAGATGCTTGATACAGTACCTGAAACTGGAGATACAATGTTTCCATTTGCAGGTTCTACAGCAAATCCGTCACCCATCATTTTTTGAGCAAATACTGGATCTTTTACTTGTTCCAAAGCAAGAACTTGACCGTCAGCTACTGAGTAAACTTCCTCAGTAAGACCTTTGAAGTGAACAGTGTTTTGTTGTGCTTCAGTCATTTGACTTGGAAGAGTTTCAGGAATAATTTCACCTGAATCAAGGATATCTTGGATATCAGATTTCAATACGTCAGCTTTTGGTCCATAGATAGCTTGAACCCCTTGTCCTTTCATGACAAGACCCATAGCTCCTTCTGCTTTCCATTGTTCTGCATCACCGACTCTGTCAGCGTCTTTAACAGTTACACGAAGACGAGTCATACATGCATCCACATCAACGATGTTTGCACGTCCACCAAGAAGGTTGATAATGTTTACAGCTTGAGAACCTGCTGCAACTTTCACTTCATTGCTAGCTTCTTCTGAACCTTCAGCAGTTTCGTAGTTTCCGTTACGTCCTGGAGTTGCGTAGTTGAATTTTTGAATCATGAAGTTTGCAATAAAGTACATGATTACGGCAAAGAGAACAGTTACCCAAACAAAGTTAACGATATCCATACCGATACCAGCGCTAATCGCAATAGGTGTACGAGTCAAGAACTCGATTGAACCGAATGAGTGCATACGTAGGTTCACGACGTCAGCCATAGCGAAGGCCGCACCTTGAACAAGTGAGTAAACAAGATACATAGGTGTTGCGATGAACATGAACATGTATTCGATTGGTTCAGTCACCCCTGTCAAGAATGTTGCAAGAGCAGTTGCAATCATCATACCTTTGTATTTGTGTTTCTTGTCAGCATCAACATTACGGTAGATAGCCACAATCACACCCATCAAGATACCAAATGAACCGATCATTTGTCCAACTTTGAAACGAGCTGGGTGAACAGTATCTAACAAGTGTTGGTATTGACTAGCATCAGTACCTTTAAGGTTTACAAGGTCTGTTACCCATGCAAGCCATAGTGGGTCTTGACCAAATACTTGGCTACCTTTTGCTGCACCAGTTAAGACTTCATAAGTACCACCAAGAGCTGTGTAGTTCATTGGGATAGTCAACATGTGGTGAAGACCAAATGGCAAGAGCAAACGTTCCAATGTACCATACAAGAATGGTGCAAGGATTGGAGCAGTTTCTTGTGAGTTAGCAATCCAGATACCAAAGCTATTGATACCTGTTTGAACTACTGGCCAGAAAGCTGAAAGTACAATTGCAGCAATTACTGAACGAAGAATAACTACAAACGGTACAAAACGTTTTCCGTTAAAGAATGAAAGTGCATCAGGAAGCTTACGGAAGTTATAGTATTTATTGTAAGCAGTTGCTCCAATAAAACCAGAAATAATCCCTACGAAGACACCCATGTTAAGTGCTGGGGCTTCCATTACACTAATGAAGTAATCAGCAACTTTGATTGATCCACCAAAGAGTGTTGTTACCATAGCTTCTGGATTTTTCAACATATCTCCTGATACGCCAAAGATTGTACCAGTGATACGATTGATTAGGATAAAGGCAAGACCTGCCGCAAACGCACCACCAGCGCGTTCCTTAGCCCAGCTTCCTCCAATAGCGAGGGCGAACAAGATATGAAGGTTAACGATAACTCCCCAACCGATTTGCTCTAGTACACCACCAGTAATAACGAGTGGAGCAAAGTTAGGGTTAATCATCACAAGCGACTTACCGATTGAAATCATCAAACCAGCAGCCGGCATAACGGCGATAACTACCATCAAAGCCTTACCGAATTTTTGCCAAAACTCGAAAGACAAGACATTTTTGAATGTATCTTTCATCATTCAAATCTCCTTTATTTTTATTTAGGCAAACGTTTTACGAAAACGTTTGCACTTAACTATGTATTAATTATACCACTTTAATTTTTTTTGTAAAGGCTTTTATAAAAAAAAGTAAACTTTTTTCTAAAATTTTTGTAGTAAAAAAGGAGATATTAAAATCTCCTCAAATATACATCTATTCAAATTTAAATTTTTAAGAATCGACGCATTGAAATTCCTGATCCAATTGAACCAATAAAAATTCCAATAACAAACAAGAGGGCAATCATCAGTGGACTGAATAATTCTGGTGAAATCATCGAAAGATTTTGACCTACTAATGACTTATTGACCGATTGATAAACCATTCGATAAACAATAAAGACCAACACTGATGGCGCAGTTGCTCCAAGCAAACCAATGAAGGCACCTTCAAGTAAGAAAGGGCCACGGATATAACTATTCTTAGCACCAACCAAGCGCATAATTTGAATTTCGCGACTGCGGGAAATAATAGTAATACGAATGGTATTTGAAATCAAGAAGACTGCAATGAAAATCAAGAGTCCTGCTATAACTAAGCCCCAAACACGAATGAAGGAAGCAAGTTGGAAAAGACGTTGGGTGTTTGCACCACCATCTTGTACTTCTGACACCCCTTCAATTTTCTTAGCTTCTTCAGCTACTTTTTGAACATCACTCGGGGTATTTGTATCAACGATATAGGCATCATAGAGAGGATTAGCATCACCTTCAAAGATTTTCCAGTTGTCCCCCATTGTCTCAGTTAATTTTTCATATTGTTCTTCTTTACTTGAAAAGGTAACACTCTTAACTGTAGACATACCCTTCAAGGAATTATATACCTTGTGGTAGTCATTATTTGTAACAGTTTGACCCTCTTTTTCAATAGTTTCACTATTATCGGCTACGTCCTTACGAATGTATACCATTACCCGGACATTATTTTCAATATCTGTAGCTAGTTTCGCTGTATTGAAAATAACAGAGGCAAATATTGCAACCAAGGTCAAAGTAATCATGACTGAACTGACAGCAGCCACTGTCATCCAACCATTTCGTTTCAAACTTTTTAGTGATTCAAATAAATGGCGAAAAAATCTACTAATCATCGTATCCATACTCTCCTTTTGATTCGTCACGAACGACACGGCCATTTTCAATGGCAATGACACGGTGGCGCAAGGTATTTACAATCTGGCTATTATGAGTCGCCATTAAAATAGTTGTCCCTTGTAGGTTAATCCGTTCCAAAAGATTCATAATTTCCCATGAATTATCCGGATCCAAGTTTCCTGTTGGTTCATCGGCTATCAATACTTTGGGATTGTTTACAATAGCACGCGCAATCGCAATTCGCTGTTGTTCTCCACCTGAGAGCTCATTTGGGAAAGAACGAACCTTGTGCTTCAGCCCAACCAAGTCCAAAACTTCCATCACACGTTTTTTGATATTACGACGATTTTCCCCGATTACTTCCATAGCATAAGCAATATTTTCGTAGACAGTTTTCTTAGGTAAGAGTTTATAGTCCTGGAAGACTACTCCAACACTACGACGAAGTAGAGGAATATCTTTCTTCTTAATTTTTACCAGATTAAAACCTGCAACTGTTAGGCTTCCTTTATCAATTTTTACTTCACGATATAGAGAACGAATAAAGGTTGACTTCCCTGCTCCTGAAGGTCCTACGATATAAGCAAATTCTCCTGGGTCAACGCTGACCGAAACACCTCGTAGAGCAGTCGTTCCATTGTCGTATTTTTTGACGACATCTCTCATTTCAATAATTGACATGTGAGTTCCTTTCTATCTTAGCTAATTCTCCACTTGAGATAGGCATCGATAAAACCATCTAGGTCCCCATCCATAACCTTATCTACCTGAGCAACCTCAAAGCTAGTTCTGTGATCTTTTACCATAGTATAGGGTGTGAAGACATAAGAACGGATTTGGCTTCCCCATGTGATTTCTTTTTTCTCACCCTTGAGGGAATCAACTTCCGCAGCTTTCTTTTCTTGTTCCATTTGATAGAGCTTAGCCTGTAACATCTTCATAGCTCGATCTCTATTTCCATACTGGGTGCGATCAACCGTTGATTGGACAACAATTCCAGTTGGAATGTGTGTCAAACGCACACCCGTTGAAACCTTATTGACGTTTTGTCCACCGGCACCACCTGAACGGAAGGTATCCATCTTGATATCATCTTCACGAATTTCCACTTCAATGGTATCATCCAATTCTGGCATTACTTCTACGGATGTGAAAGAGGTATGGCGACGTTTGGCAGAGTCGAACGGCGAAATTCGCACCAAACGGTGAACTCCCATTTCTGACTTGAGAAGGCCATAGGCATTAGGTCCTTCAAACGATAAGGTTACTGACTTGATACCTGCCTCATCACCTGCTTGATAATCCAAGACTTCTACTTTAAAGCCTTTAGTATTTCCGTAGCGAGTGTACATACGAAGCAACATATCACCCCAGTCCTGAGCCTCAGTTCCACCAGAACCTGGATGGATTTCCAAGATGGCATTATTATGGTCATAAGGTTCTGATAAGAGAAGGGTCATCTCGTAACTGGTCATCATCTTGTCAAGTTCTGATAACTGTTCAACCAGTTCCTCATGCACTGACTCGTCTTCAGCCAAAAAGTCTAATAAAATTTCGACTTCATCTTGCAACTCTTCCATTTTATGGAAGGTATTATAGGTATTTTTTAATTCACTCAATTCTTGCGACGTTTTTTGGGCCGCGATATTATCGTTCCAAAAATCAGGTTCTGTCATCTTGTTTTCCAAGATGGCAATCTCTTCCTCTAAACCTTCGAGGTCAAAGAGACCCCCTGAAAGAAGCTAATTTTTCACGATTTGCGTCAATTTTTTGACGAATTTCTGAAATGTCCATAAATACTCCTTTTTTATATCGTTTTATTATACCATATTCTCTCATTTCTTTCCATCTTTTGCTCTCCCCCATTACATGTAAAAAAGAAGCCTTTCGGCTTCCATACTTACAAAATTTTAGCAGAAGTACGACTAATCTCTTCTACTTGAATATTCTTGGCTTCAAATTTTTCTTTCAAGGCTGGTAAATCAATTGAGCCATCAATTTGAACTTCGATAATCACCTTACCATCCTTACGTGGAATATTTACTGTATGTGAGATATTCAAATTTTCTTCTACAATCAAAGAAACAATTTTTCCAAGAACGCCAACTTCATCTTCTGTAACGAAGCGCACACGAATTCCTTCTTCACCATAACCAGAAATTTCAAGAAAGGCTTGGAAAACGTCACGGTCAGTAATAACTCCGTATACTTGATGGTTATCTACGACAGGAAGAATACCAATCTTATTTTTCAACATCAAATAAGTTGCATCCTCTAGACTCGCATAGCCTGAAACAGTGACAACATCGCGAATCATAACATCTTTTACTTTTGTCTTATTTAGAAGATAGTTCATCTCATAGATAGAAAGACTTGTTGCTTTTGATGGACTTGCTTGGGCAATTGTTCCCTCTGTCACCAAACCAACCAATTGATCATTTTCGATAACAGGCAAGCGGTGTAATCCTTGCTCTCTCATCAAATCTGCTGCATGAGATACTGTTGTATCTGGACTAATATAAACTACCTTGCGGGTCATAAAATCTTTAACTGCCATGAGACTTCTCCTTTTCTATTCTTATCCCTATTATACAATCTTTTTGTAAATCTATCAAACGCTTACATTTCTTTTTCAAAATTCAGAAAAGTATGAATAAGCTAGCAAAAAGAGCTCTAAAATCGAGCTCTGTGAATGAAGGATAGACAGCTTCATTCTGTTCTGTTTCAATGATTAGGAGCTAACCTTCCAGTGCAGATGAGAATTGCTTACGCAATCTCTATCTGCCGACTAAAAAGGTACCTCGGACTATAATGATGATTACTTCGTAATATCCATCCGCAACCTAAACTAGTCTCCCAGACTATGAGAAGACTGCTTCGCAATCTCCATCTGCCGACTAAAACAATCCACTGGATTCTGATGATTGCTTCGCAATCTTCATCTACCGACTAAAAAGGTTCCCCGGACCTTTTTAGCCACCCAGATATGCTTTTCTGACTTCTTCTGATGAGGCGAGTTCTTTTCCTGTTCCTGATAGAACGATTTTTCCTGTTTCCAATACATAACCTCGGTCAGAGATTGCCAGTGCCTTATTGGCATTTTGTTCAATCAAGAGGACGGTTGTTCCTTGATTCTGGATATCTTGAATGATATCAAAAATCTCTTGGATAAAGATTGGGGCAAGTCCCATTGATGGTTCATCTAAAAGAAGAAGTTTTGGTGTTGACATAAGAGCACGTCCCATGGCAAGCATTTGTTGTTCCCCTCCTGAAAGAGTGGCTGCATCTTGGTTCTTTCGTTCTTCAAGACGTGGGAAGCGTGAGAAAACTTTCTTTAAATTAGCTTGATTTTCTTCACGATTTTTCTTTAAGAAAGCTCCCATTTCTAGATTTTCCATAACTGTCAATCCAGGGAAGACGTGGCGTCCTTCTGGTACTTGTGAGAGTCCACCTGCCACGATTTTCTGAGCTGGCATTTTTTGGATTTCTTGACCTAAAAATTCAATCTTTCCTGAGCTTGGTCGAACTAGACCTGACAAGGTACGGAGAATAGTTGTCTTACCAGCACCATTGGCACCGATAAGGGAAACGACTTCTCCTTCATTAACTTCAAAGCTTACATCACGGACTGCTTGGATCATGCCGTAATGCACAGAAAGATTATCAACTTTTAACATAGACATTAGGCTTCACCTCCTAGATAAGCTTCGATAACGCGTTTATTGGTCTTAATTTCGTCCGGAGTTCCCTGAGCAATCAAACGACCGTATTCAAGTACGTAGATGCGTTCTGTTACTTCCATGACCAGATTCATATCGTGTTCAATCAGCATAATCGTAATCTTAAATTCATCTTTGATACGACGAATTAACTCAGTCAATTCAGCAGTTTCCTGCGGGTTCATACCTGCGGCTGGTTCATCCAAAAAGAGAATTTTAGGTTCCGTAGCGAGGGCACGAACAATTTCCAAACGACGTTGCTGTCCGTAGGCAAGGTTTTTAGCAAGAGTTTCTGCATCACCATCTAAATCAAAGATTTTCAACAATTCCAAAGCCTTAGCCTTTAATTCTTTTTCACTCTTATAAAAAGCTGGTAAGCGTAAAAAACTATCAAAAACATGTTGCTTGTGATGGTTGCCAAAGGCAATCAAAACATTGTCCAAAACGGTCAAATCTTTAAAGAGGCGGATATTTTGGAAAGTACGTCCAAGGCCCAAAGAGGCAATCTTATAAGGTGCCTTTCCATTCAAAAGATGACCATCAAGGGTTACTGTTCCCTCACTCGGTTCATAAACACCCGTCAAGAGGTTGAAAAGAGTAGTTTTACCAGCTCCATTTGGACCGATTAGTCCAACTAATTCCCCTTCGTTCAATTCAAGAGTCACATCTCCAACAGCTGTTAGACCGCCAAAATGTTTGGTTAACTGTTTTACTTCAAGTAATGCCATTAGTTTTGTTCCTCCTTCTTAGATTTTTTAAAGAAACGTGATAGGCTCAATTCCCATGTTCCAAGGAGTCCACCTGGTCTGAAAATCATTACCAATACCAAGGCCAAAGCGTAGATAATCATACGTACGCTAGCAACATCTTGGAGAAGCATATTCAAAATTCCAAGGACAATAGCTGAAACGATCGCACCCGTAATGGAACCAAGTCCACCAAATACAACAATAATCAAAACGTTGATCGAGTTGATGAAGGTGTAATCTTTCGGTACAACAGAGCCGATAAATCCTGCCTGAAGTGACCCTGCAATACTTGCAGTAATGGCACCAAAGACAAAGGCGATAATTTTAATTTTAGTCGTATTAACCCCAACTGACTCAGCAGCGATTTCATCCTCACGAACAGATAGGGTTGAACGACCAATCGGGCTACGCAAGAAGTTCAATGTTGCAATGGTTGTAATCACAACAAAGAAGTATACCATTTGCCAAGTTGTAAAGTTAGGAATTCCCAAGATACCTGCCGCACCATTTGTAAGGCTTCCGCCATTGATGATAAAGATACGAATAATTTCAGAAACACCTAGAGTCGCTACCGCAAGATAGTCACCCTTCAAACGCAAGGTTGGAATTCCGACAAGCAAGGCAACTGCTCCTGAAATCAAAGCCCCTACAAGCATAGCTCCAAAGAAGGCACCGTAGGTTGGTGATTTAGAACCAATAATAGCTGCTGCATAGGCACCAATCGCCATGAAACCAGCATGCCCAAGTGAAAATTGTCCAGAAAAACCAACGATTAAGTTAAGACCAACAGCCAGAATAATATTAATTCCAATTTGTTGTAAAATCTGTACATAGAATAGGTTGAGTACTCCGACTGAAACCAGTACACTAATCAAGCCATAGCCAGCTAACAAAAGGAGTAACCATAGAATATTAACTTTTAAATTTTCTTTCATCGTTTACACCTTCTCTTTCACATTTTTACCAAGGATACCAGCTGGGCGGACAATCAAGATCAACAACAAGATTCCATAAACAATGGCATCACGGAAATCTGACATTCCAAAAGCTGTCGCAAAGGTTTCCAATAGACCAATTACAAAGCCACCGAGAGCCGCACCAGGAATAATTCCGATACCACCAAGTACTGCGGCAACGAAAGACTTAAGACCTGGAGTAACCCCCATCAAAGGCTCAAGAGAGTTATAGTAGAGGGCAATCAGAACACCAGCCGCACCCGCAAGAGCTGAACCCAAAGCGAAGGTAAAGCTGATAGTACGGTTTACATTGATCCCCATCAATTGCGCCGCATCGCTATCTACGGATACAGCACGCATGGCTTTCCCCATCTTGGTCTTTTGAACAATAACTTGTAACAAAATCATCAAAATCAAGGAAATGGCCAAAATCATTAACTGAACGTTTGTTAGGCTAATTGGTCCCAAATCATAGCGAACTGTTTGAATCGCTTGAGGGAAGGCACGAGTATTGGCACCAACCAGATAGACCATCCCATACTCCAATAAGAAGGAAACCCCAATAGCTGTAATCAAAACAGCAATACGAGTAGAGTGACGCAAAGGTCGGTAAGCAAGAAACTCAATCACGACACCAAGAATGGCTGTCGCAAGCATAGCTACAATAAGAGCTACAAAGAAATTCATTTGGAAAGAATTAATCAAGAAATAACCGATAAAGGCTCCCATCATATAAATATCACCGTGGGCGAAGTTGATAAGCTTGATAATTCCGTAAACCATGGTATACCCTAGGGCTAACAGCGCATAAACACTACCTAGAATCAAACCATTTACTAGTTGTTGGAGCATAAGATTCACTCTTTCTATTTATAATTTCGAGGGTTTTCCCTCAATTTTTGATAGGTTCTTATACTCAATGAAAATCAAAGAGCAAACTAGAAAACTAGCCGCAGGTTGCTCAAAGCACTGCTTTGAGGTTGTAGATAAGACTGACGAAGTCAGTCACATATATAATCCAAGGCGACGTTGACGCGGTTTGAATTTGATTTTCGAAGAGTACTAAACATCGAAACAGGGAGTGAGTCCGAGGCTCATTCCCTATTTCAACATTTTTCTATTATGGTTTTACAACTTCTGCTGCTTCAACCTTACCATTGTTCATGGTCATCATGTAAGCAGTTTTGACTGTGTTGTGGTCTGCATCGAAGCTTGTTTGACCAGTTACACCTTCAAAGTCTTTTGTTTTAGCAAGGTTATCCTTGATTTCACCAGAGTTTTTAGCACCTTTTGCTGCGTTTGCTACAAGGTGAACTGAGTCATAAGCCAAGGCTGCAAACGTTGAAGGCTCTTCATTGTACTTAGCGCGGTAAGCCTCAAGGAAAGCTTTTGCTTTAGCTGAAACTTCTACAGTAGTAGAGAAGCCTGAGATAAAGTAGATGTTTGATGCTTTTTCAGCAGTTGCTTGTTGTACAAACTCTTCACCGTTGAATCCATCACCACCAACGATTGGTTTGTCAATTCCCATACCACGCGCTTGGTTTACAATTTTACCAGCTTCGGTGTAATAACCAGGAACAACGATAGCATCAAAGTCTTTCCCTTTCATTTTTGTAAGGGCTGCTTGGAAGTCTGTGTCACCTGCTACGAAAGTCTCATCTGCAACGATTTCACCCTTATAAGCTTCACGGAAGGCTTTGGCAATACCTTTGGCATAGTCACTAGCATTGTCAGTGTAAAGAACAACTTTCTTAGCTTGCAATTTATCAGAAACATAGTTTGAGATAATTTTTCCTTGGAAGCTATCTTGGAAAGTTCCGATAAAGAGGTAATCTTGACCTTTAGTCAATCCATCTTGAGTCGCACTTGGCGAAATCAATGGAACACCTGCTTTTGTAGCGTTCGCTACCGCAGCTGCAGTTGCACCAGATGTCGCAGGTCCTACGATTGCTGATACTTTAGATTGAGTTACAAGGTTAGTTGTTACTGAAGCCGCCTCAGCTGTTTCAGACTTGTTATCTTTATCGACTACTTCGATTTGTTTTCCGTCGATACCACCTGCTGCATTGATTTCATCAACAGCAAGTTGGGCACCTTTTTGTTCAGATGTCCCATAGGCTGCTACAGCACCAGTTTCTTCAAAGTTAAATCCGATTTTGATTGTCTTTTCATCTACTGAGTTACCAGCAGCGTTTGACGCTCCAGACTTCACTTCTCCACAGGCTGCAAGAAGTGCTACACTTGCAAGTGCCACAAACGATAGGGCAAATTTTTTCTTCATTTTTTTGTCTCCTTATTTCTTAAATAAATAGCATGTTAAGAATATACCGAATTATCAGAAAATTGTCAACACTTTTCTTAAACTTTTTAGATGATAACGTTTTCCTCTCGATAAAGATTGCCAACAAAGGGGTGTTCTAATTCTTGGATATGACAAACTCTGACTTTTTTTATAAATTTTTCCTTGCTCAAGTGTCCGACCAATTGCTCCACTTCTTGAGTTGGAACATAGAGTTGTAAGTAACGATGTTTCTTGGAATGATAGGTAATATCTCCATAATCCTGCAGTTTTTTTGCATCACGATTATAGTAAAGATAGATAATCAAGCCAGAGCGATTGACTTTTTCAAACATGATAAATCCTCTTTCTAAGAAATCTCTCCCTATTATACCAAAAAAAGCAAACTCCGTCGAGTTTGCTTTCTATCATCATTAGTTCAATGAATTGTTGGTCATGATTTCATCAATAAAGCCATATTCAAGTGTTTCTTGGGCACTCATCCAGTTATCGCGTTCTGCATCTGCATGGACTTTTTCGATTGACTGACCTGAATTTTCAGCCAAGATTTTTTCCAAGGTATTACGAGTTTTAAGCAAGTGTTCTGCAGCGATCGCCATATCGGTTTGTTGAGTACCACCACCTGTACCACCCATTGGTTGGTGGATCATGTACTCAGCATTTGGAAGCATGAAACGTTTGCCTTTTGCTCCACTTGATGCGATGACCGTCCCCATGGATGCAGCCATTCCCATAACGATGGTTTGGACATCTGCCTTGATAAAATTCATAGTATCAACGATTGCCAAACCAGCTGAAACTGAACCACCAGGTGTGTTTACATAAAGGTAAATATCTTTTGTACTATCTTGGGCATCCAAGAAAAGCAACTGGGCAATAACAGAGTTAGCCATATTGTCTTCAACTGGACCTGTCAGCATAATGATGCGGTCTTTGAGAAGACGTGAGTAAATATCGTAGGAACGTTCTCCTCGGCTTGTTTGTTCAATAACTACAGGAATCATTTATTTCTCCTTTTGAGTTTTAATTTTGTTTGTCAGATGACTGAAGATAAGACTATTATAATATCTTGGTCAAAAAAGGTCAAATTTTTGCTCTGTTTTCATTAGACAGAAACAAAAATTCAACCTCCTTTCGTTACTAGAAATTCTTTTCCAAGTCAATCTTCTTTTCGATCTTATTTCGTACCGAACAAGCGATCTCCAGCATCTCCAAGACCTGGAACGATATAACCGTGTTCGTTCAAGCGTTCATCCAAGGCTGCTGTAAAGATTTCTACATCTGGATGAGCTTCTTGAAGGGCTTTAACACCTTCTGGAGCAGATACAAGGCAGACAAATTTGATATTTGATGCGCCACGTTTTTTAAGAGAATCAACAGCTAAGATTGCTGATCCACCTGTTGCCAACATTGGATCTACCACAAAAATTTGACGTTGGTCAATATCTTCAGGCAATTTTACCAAGTACTCAACTGGTTGAAGCGTTTCTTCATCACGGTACATACCGATGTGACCAACTTTAGCAGCTGGAACCAAGCTCAAGAGCCCATCAACCATCCCGATACCTGCACGCAAGATTGGAACGATGGCCAATTTCTTACCTGCCAATTGTTTTTGAACTGTTTTTGTAATTGGTGTTTCGATTTCCACATCTTCTAGTGGAAGATCACGAAGTACTTCATACCCCATCAACATTGCAATCTCATCTACTAGCTCACGGAAAGCTTTTGTAGAAGTATCTGTACGACGCAAGATTGACAATTTGTGTTGAATCAGTGGATGATTAATAACTTCAATTTTTCCCATTTTTGGAATTCCTTCTTTCAATTTATTCTTCTTATTATACCAAAAAACGGTTTAAAAATCTTTCTAAACCATTTATTTTTGATAATTTTTACATCAAATCTGCCTCTTTAAGAGCTTCCTGTACAGTCTCAAGTGGTAAATGAGTCAATTCTGTCCCTTTTTCTTGATAAAGGTATTGGGCATAGTCATCCATTCGGTACTGGTTGATATAAACCACGCGCTTGCAACCGACCTGCAGCAATTGTTTCGTGCAATTCAGACAAGGAAAGTGTGTCACATAGGCTGTAAATCCTTTAGGAACACCACGCTCAGCACCTTGGAGAATGGCATTAACCTCAGCGTGAAGGGTGCGAACACAGTGACCTTCGATAACCAGACATTCGTGGTCAATACAATGCTCAGTCCCTGACACCGAACCATTGTAACCAGTGGAAATCACCTTATTATCCTTTACCAGAATTGCGCCCACTTTGGCACGTTTACAAGTGGAACGATTGGCAATTAGTAGAGCTTGAGCTGCAAAATACTCATCCCAGGCTAGTCTTTTTTCAGTCATATCTCTTCTCCTTTTTCTCTATTTTTTAAAAAATGGTAACCGTAAGTCCGCAATCTTTTCAGCTGGTACCTTCATACCATCCTTGATCCATTTTAGGAGAACAGAGACGATGGCTGAACTCCAGAAGGAATGAAGATAAGAGCTGACACCTTTTGATTTTCCATAGTATTTTTCTAGAAATTCCTGCATGGCTTGGACAAAGATTTTTTCCAGATGGTAATCCAAAGCCAATTGAATCACTCTGGCTTCCTTTCTTGCCTCCCGGAAAAGGTGAACCCATACCAGATAAAGGTCTGTCTTTAGATCGTAATGATGCAGCTGCTCCATGATATTATGGATAGTTCGTTTAAAGACGCTTTCTAAAATTTCTTCTTTGGAATCATAATTGCGATAAAAGGCCGCACGAGAAACGCCTGCACGTTTGACCAATTCAGAAATACTAATCTTAGTCAAGTCCTTTTTTTCCAAGAGTTGCAAGAGGGCTGTTTCAATGGCTTCTCTAGTTAATAAATTGGATTCTTGGTTTGATTTTCTGAGATTTTCAAGAGACTTTTCAGAGATTCTACGTTCAGACATAACATTTTCTTTCTACTTGTCACAACAGACCGATGAGGCTTTTGTTTCAAGGGCTTTCATGATATAATTGTAAAAAAAGACAGAACCTTTGTCAATGTATAACTGACAAAGATGGAGAATTTCTATGACTTGGAAGATTATTGCTGACTCTGGTTGTGATTATCGTCAGCTGGCAACACCAGCTATTGACACGACCTTTGTAAGTGTCCCCTTAACCATTCAAGTAGCTGATCAGGTCTTTGTTGATGATGCCAGTCTTGACATTGATCAAATGATGGAAACCATGTATGCAACTGCAGAAGCTTCAAAATCAGCTTGTCCAAGCCCAGATGATTATTTGCGAGCATTTGAAGGTGCCAAAAACATTTTCCTAGTAACCATCACGGGTACTCTTTCTGGCAGCCACAATAGTGCTCAACTAGCTAAGAATATTTATCTGGAAGAACATCCTGATACTAAAATTCATGTAATTGATAGTTTGTCTGCTGGTGGGGAAGTTGACTTGCTCGTAGAAAAATTAAATGACTTGATTGACCAGGGCTTATCTTTTGAAGAAGTAGTTGAAGCTATCACTGCCTATCAAGAAAAAACCAAGTTACTTTTTGTCCTAGCCAAAGTCGATAACTTGGTGAAGAACGGCCGTTTGAGCAAGCTTATCGGTACAGTCGTTGGCCTTCTAAATATCCGCATGGTCGGAGAAGCTAGTGAAACTGGAACCCTCGAATTACTACAAAAAGCACGAGGTCCAAAGAAATCAGTTCAAGCTGCCTATGATGAAATCATTAAAGCTGGATATGCTGGTGGCCGTATTGTCATGGCCCAACGCAATAACGAGAAATGTTGCCAACAGCTTTCAGACCGAATCCGTGAAACCTTCCCATATGCGGATATTAAGATTCTCCCAACCTCTGGCCTCTGCAGTTTCTATGCAGAAGATGGTGGTTTGCTGATGGGATATGAAATTGATTAATTACATTCTTGACAAGAGGTGACTTCATCTCTTGTTTTTTTGTGGTACAATAGAGCTATGAAACATTTTGATACTATTGTCATCGGTGGAGGTCCTGCTGGCATGATGGCTACGATTTCCAGTAGCTTTTATGGACAGAAAACCCTCCTCATCGAAAAAAATCGGAAACTTGGAAAGAAATTAGCTGGAACTGGTGGGGGACGTTGCAATGTAACTAACAACGGAACTCTAGACGACCTACTAGCTGGAATCCCTGGGAACGGACGCTTTCTTTACAGTGTCTTCTCTCAGTTTGATAACCATGATATCATTAACTTTTTTACAGAAAATGGTGTTAAACTTAAGGTCGAAGACCACGGCCGCGTCTTTCCTGCTAGTGACAAGTCTCGAACCATTATCGAAGCCTTGGAAAAGAAAATCACTGAGCTAGGTGGTCAAGTCGCTACTCAAACCGAGATTGTTTCGGTTAAAAAGGTGGATGACCAGTTTGTTCTTAAGTCAGCGGATCAAAGCTTCACTTGTGATAAACTGATTGTCACAACTGGTGGAAAATCCTATCCTTCCACAGGCTCGACTGGTTTCGGTCACGAAATTGCCCGTCATTTTAAGCACACCATTACCGAGCTTGAGGCTGCTGAAAGTCCATTATTGACGGATTTTCCACATAAGGCCTTACAAGGGATTTCTCTGGATGATGTGACCCTAAGTTATGGCAAACATGTCATCACTCACGATCTACTTTTTACCCACTTTGGTTTATCCGGCCCTGCTGCTCTGCGTATGTCTAGCTTTGTTAAGGGTGGAGAAGTCCTTTCACTGGATGTTCTACCTCAACTTTCTGAGAAGGACTTGGTTGTATTTCTAGAAGAAAATCGTGAAAAATCCTTGAAAAATACCTTAAAATCTTTGCTTCCAGAACGCTTGGCAGAATTTTTTGTGCAAGGCTATCCTGAAAAAGTCAAACAACTGACTGAAAAGGAACGCGAGCAACTTCTCCAGTCTATCAAGGTTCTCAAAATCCCTGTGACTGGCAAAATGTCTCTTGCCAAATCCTTTGTCACAAAAGGGGGCGTCAGTCTCAAGGAAATCAATCCCAAAAATCTGGAAAGTAAGCTAGTTTCTGGACTCCACTTTGCTGGCGAGGTCATGGATATCAACGCCCACACAGGTGGCTTTAACATCACTTCTGCCCTCTGTACCGGCTGGGTGGCTGGATCAAATTCATTCTAAATATACATTACTCAATGGAACAATCCACCCCAAAAGAAAGGAACAACTTTGGAACATATTATCTTATTAAGGGGAGTTACTCCTAATGGAAAAAATGCTATCCCTAAAATGTCTTATCTAGTAGATATCTTAACAGAAGCTGGTTTTCAACAAGTTCGAACCTATATTCAAAGTGGGAATATCATTCTTGAAAGTGACTTAGATTTAGAAACAATACGAGAACGTGTTCATACTCTAATAAAGGAAAAAATTGGAGCCGATCTCAAAATAATCATTAAGAATAAGGATTTTCTTGAAAACATTGTCCAAGAAAATCCGTTTGGAGAACACTATCTTTATGACCGTGTACACGTGATTTTTTATCAAGAACCTATTCAAAGTCTTCCTTTAGAAAAATTAAAAATTGATTACGGCGAAGAAGAAATTTGTGTCGGTAACCACTGTCTCTACCTCTATCTCCCTAGAACTGCAAAACAAAAAAAGCTCAATACTAACTATCTTGAAAAGCTTTTCAATGTAGATTTGACCATGCGAAAACTAAATGTGGTAGAAAAATTATTAAGCAAGTAGTACTTGAATTTAGAAAAAATCGGAAGAATACTCCTCCGATTTTATTTTGTATTAGTTTGGACATAGTGGGCAATGACATCTGATGTGTACTGGGCTGTTCCTGTTCCAAATTTGTCAATGTTTTCCTTAAACTCTGGATTATAGACATAGCCTTTTCCAATATGACCAAAGACCTCAATAGAGCAGTCAAATCCATAAGTACGAATGGCTTGCAAGAGTTTGGCTGCTTCTTCTTGGTTTTCAGACGCTGTTATCGGTAGACCAGCTTGAAGATTTTGTGCCAATGCTTTAAAGACTTGATTGAAGGCAGCCGTAGCCTCATCTTCGTGACCTTTTTGGCGCTCCAGCGCTTGGTCCATGACTTCTTGTCCATATTTCTCTACCGCCTCTTGGTGGTATTTTTGATTGTCTTGGTAGTTAAATCCAGCGAATTTCTCTTGAATGTTCATTTCTCTTTCTCCTTTTTGTTCTTGAATGGTTTTTTGCAAGGTGGAAATCAAGCTATCCAGGTGTTGCCTTTCTCGAATCAAATACTCCAACTGCCTAGTCAAATGGGGCAATAAATCTGTCCTTTCTTCCTTTAATAGCTCTGCTATTTTTTCTAAAGAAAAACCTAGATATTTGTAATAAAGAATGACCTGAAGTCTCTCCAAATCCTCTTGACTGTAGGTTCGATACCCCTTTTCCGACTTTAAAGGAACCAAAAGTCCTATCTTATCGTAGTGGTGCAATGTCTTGACAGAGACACCTGAAAGCTGCGCAGCTTCTTTTATATGGTACATGATTTCCTCCTTACAATAATAGTATACCCCCTCCCCTTAGGTCAGAGTCAAGCGTTTTTGTGAGATTTTTTAAACTTTTTGAGAAAGGTGTGAAAACTTGAAAATGGTTTTCTTGACAGACCTTAGAAAACATGATAGGATAGTCAAGTCTATCAATCAAAAGAAAAGCTCATCTTGAGTACTGATAAGGCTATTTGCCAAGGGCAGTAGCTTTTTCTTTTGTAATACTAATTTTAGGAGTTTAACTATGTCTGAAAAATCGCAATGGGGTTCTAAACTAGGCTTTATCCTAGCATCTGCTGGTTCAGCCATCGGACTTGGAGCTGTTTGGAAATTCCCCTATATGACTGCTGCTAACGGTGGAGGTGGCTTTTTACTGGTCTTTCTCATTTCCACTATTCTAATCGGTTTCCCTCTTTTGCTAGCTGAATTTGCCCTCGGCCGAAGCGCTGGTGTCTCTGGGATTAAAACATTTGGAAAACTAGGCAAGAATAGTAAGTACAACTTTATCGGTTGGATTGGTGCCTTTGCCCTTTTTATTCTCTTATCTTTCTACAGTGTTATCGGTGGATGGATTCTGGTTTATCTGGGGATTGAGTTTGGAAAATTATTCCAACTTGGTGAAACGAGTGATTATGCTCAATTATTTACTTCAATCATTTCAAATCCATCCATTGCCCTAGGAGCTCAAGCAGCCTTTATCCTATTGAATATCTTTATTGTATCACGAGGTGTTCAGAAAGGGATTGAAAGAGCTTCTAAGGTCATGATGCCCCTGCTCTTTATTATCTTTGTCGTCATCATCGGTCGCTCCCTCAGCTTGCCAAATGCCATGGAAGGTGTTCTTTACTTCCTCAAACCAGACTTTTCTAAGCTGACAAGTGCTGGCCTCCTCTATGCTCTGGGACAATCTTTCTTTGCCCTCTCACTAGGGGTTACCGCCATGCTGACCTATGCTTCTTACTTGGACAAGAAAACCAATCTGGTCCAATCAGGAATCTCCATCGTAGCCATGAACATTTCTGTATCGATCATGGCAGGTCTAGCCATTTTCCCAGCCATGTCAGCCTTCAATATTCAGTCTGAAGGTGGTCCAAGTCTCCTCTTTATCGTTCTACCCCAACTCTTTGACAAGATGCCTTTTGGAAGTATTTTCTATATTCTCTTTCTCTTGCTCTTCCTCTTTGCGACGGTCACTTCTTCTGTCGTTATGCTGGAAATCAATGTGGGCAATATCACTAATCAGGATAACAGCAAACGTGCCAAATGGAGTGTGATTTTAGGAATTTTGACCTTTGTCTTTGGCATTCCTTCAGCTCTATCTTACGGTGTCATGGCAGATGTTCATATCTTTGGGAAAACCTTCTTTGACGCTATGGACTTCTTGGTTTCCAATCTCCTCATGCCATTTGGAGCTCTCTGCCTTTCACTTTTTACAGGCTATATTTTCAAGAAAACACTGGCAATGGAGGAACTTCATCTTGATGAAACACCATGGAAACAAGGATTGTTCCAAGTCTGGCTCTTCCTTCTTCGTTTCGTCATTCCAATCATCATCATCGTGGTCTTTATCGCCCAATTTATGTAATTAAAAAGGACTTGAGTAGTGAACTCAGGCCCTTTCTTTTTTATGGATGGCTAACAATCAATTCCAAACTTTGCCCTTCCAGAGTCCAAGCTTCAACATCACTTGGTAGGATAAAGTGGCTGCCTTTTTGGATTGGATAGTTTTTTCCGTCAACGGTCAGTTGACCTTGACCAGACAAGACACTCAACAAGCTGTAGTCAGCTGTCTTTTCAAAGTCAACTTTTCCAGTAATTTCCCACTTGTAAACTGCAAAGAAATCATTGGAAACAAGGAGAGTGGAACGTAAATCATCAGCTTTGATAGTTACAGGACGGCTATTTGCAGGCTCGCCGATGTTCAATACATCAATGGATTTTTCAAGGTGAAGTTCACGCAAGTTGCCCTTGTCATCCTTACGGTCAAAGTCATAGACACGGTAAGTGGTGTCACTAGACTGCTGGGTTTCAAGAATCAAGATGCCCGCACCAATAGCATGCATGGTGCCACTTGGCACATAGAAGAAATCTCCAGCTTTAACTGGTACTTTTGTCAACAAAGCATCCCAGTTCTTGTCCTCGATTTGCTGACGGAGTTCTTCTTTTGACTTGGCATTGTGACCGTAGATAATCTCTGAACCTTCATCCGCAGCTATGATGTACCAGCATTCTGTTTTTCCGAGTTCGCCTTCATGTTCTAGTCCATAGGCATCGTCTGGATGGACTTGGACGCTGAGCCAGTCGTTAGCATCCAGAATCTTAGTCAAAAGCGGAAATACAGGCTCAGGATGATTACCAAACAATTCACGGTGCTCTGCATATAAAGTAGCTAGATCTGTTCCTTCAAAGCGACCATTGGCAACTTTAGAGACACCATTTGGATGGGCTGAGATGGCCCAATATTCTCCGATTTTTTCACTTGGAATGTCGTAGCCAAACTCATCACGTAGCTTGGTACCACCCCAGATTTTTTCTTGCATAACTGATTGTAAAAATAATGGTTCTGACATCTTGATCTCCTGTCTGATTTTTCTCCCCTCATTATAGCAAAAAAAGAGTTCCATTAGAACTCTTTTTCACATCTTATAAAGTAGGGAGAAGATTTTATAAAAATAGTAAATAAATCCCTTCTTATGCTATAAGTTTTATTGGCGATCAAACTCTACTATGTCCTATTTCATACGATAAAAATCAAGCACTAGACCAGCAGGCCCTTTAACTAATAAGGATTCTGTTCCCCAATCTGTTTCACAAGGACCGTGTAAAATATCGACACCGATCTCTTTTAAACGTTGGTAATTCTGATTTAGATCCTCAACCTCGATATGAAGAATGATTCCTGACTGAAAATCTTCCAAAGGAATCAAATGATTTTGAGACAACATGAGACAGTGACTGCCAATCGTAAACTGAGCAAAACCATCATCAGCATAATCTGCCTTTTTATCCAAGATATGCTCCAAGTCAGCACAGACTTGGGGAACATTTGAAACGATAATATCTAATTGATTTAAATTCATTTACTATCCTCCATAAAAAGACCGGATTGCTCCGATCTTTTTAAGTTCCACGAAGGAATTATTTAATTACGCGTGATTGCAAACCTTCTTCTTCCAAGAAGAGACGGAATGGTACGAGTTCTTCTGCTTCGTATTTTTCCTTGAAGGCTTTGATAGCTTCTTCTGAGTGAAGTTTTGGATCCAATTCAAGTACTTCTACTGGAAGTGGACGGTGGTGAGTGATGCGAGCATCGATAACAACAGTTTTACCTTCTTTGTTCAATTTAACAGCTTCTGCAACAACTGCATCGATGTCTTCGATACGGTCAACTGTAAATCCAACAGCTCCTTGAGCTTCAGCGATTTTCGCATAGTCAGCATTAGGGAAGTCACAACCAAACAAGTGTTTGTTTGTATCTTCGTATTTGTCCTTGATGAAGGCATATTTACCATTTGAGAAGACAACGTTGATAACTGGAAGGTCGTATTGAACGTTTGTGATAACGTCTGGGTAGCACATGTTGAATGCACCGTCACCCATGATGTTCCATACTTGGCGATCTGGATTGTCTTTCTTAGCAGCGATACCACCAGGAAGGGCAATACCCATTGTCGCAAAGAGTGGAGATGTACGCCACATGTTCTTAGGTGTCATGTGAAGGTGACGAGTAGATGTTTGAGTAGTGTCACCTACGTCGATTGAGTAGATAGCGTCTTGATCAGCATGTTTGTTGATTGCATTGTAAACTTGATACAATTGCAATTCACCCTCAGTTTTACCTTCGAGTTTGTTCATGTAATCACGCCAGTTTTGGTTGTTCTTAACGTTTGCACGCCACCATGGAGTAGATTCAACTGGGTTCACTTTGTCAAGGATAGCTTTAGCTGCTTGACCTGCATCACCAAGGATTGAAGCGTCAAGGGCGTGACGTTTACCAAGTTTGTAAGGGTCGATATCCACTTGGATGAATTTTTCAGTGTTTTTGAATGCTTCGTATACTTCAGCAAATGGGAAGTTTGAACCAAGGAAAAGAACTGTGTCTGCTTCAAATACCACTTCGTTGGCTGGTTTCCAACCAACACGGTAAGCAGAACCTGTCAAACCTTCGTAGTTCCATTCGAAAGCTTCGAAGTTTTTACCAGTAGTAATGATTGGTGCTTTGATTTTACGTGATAATTCAGTAATTACTTCACCAGCTTTAACACCACCGTAACCAGCGTAGATCACTGGACGTTCAGCATTGTTCAAGATTTCAACAGCTTTGTCGATTTCAACTTCGTTCAAAGCAGGAGCGATAAATGAACGCTCGTATGAACCTGATCCATAGTATGAGTTTTCGTCGATTTCTTGGAAACCGAAGTTTACTGGAATTTCAACAACAGCTGGACCTTTTTTAGAAACTGCAGCACGGCAAGCTTCGTCGATTACTTTTGGCAATTGCTCAGCGTAAGCTACACGTTTGTTGTATACAGCGATACCGTTGTACATTGGGTTTTGGTTCAATTCTTGGAAGGCATCCATGTTGAGTTCGTTAACTGGACGTGATCCAAGGATCGCTAGGAATGGAGTGTTATCCATAGCTGCATCGTAAACACCGTTAATCAAGTGAGTCGCACCTGGACCACCTGAACCAACTGCAACCCCGATTGAGCCGCCGAATTTAGCTTGCATAACCGCTGCAAGAGCACCTGTTTCTTCGTGGCGAACTTGCAAGAAGCGGATATCTTTGTCTTCAGCCAAAGCGTCCATCAATGAGCTGAGTGTTCCTGATGGGATACCGTAGATTGTGTCTACGCCCCATGTTTTCAATACATTAAGCATTGCTGCAGATGCAGTAATTTTCCCTTGAGTCATAATGATAACTCTCCTTCAAATATTTTTAAATCTACTAAAAAAGGTTTCGTATACTTTTTTGAAAACGTTTCAGCAAATTTTTACTCTACTAATTTACCACATTTAGTTCGACTTTACTAAGAATCTGCTCACAAGTTCTTATTATCTATTACAGTACAGTTTGAAAACGTTTTAGATTCTGTTTTATAATACTCAATGAAAATTTAAGAGCAAACTAGGAAAATAGCCGCAGGTTACTCAAAGGATGGCTTTGAGGTTGTAGATAAGACTGACAAAGTCAGTTACATATATCTACGGCAAGGCGACATTGACGTGGTTTGAAGAAATTTTCGAAGAGTATAAAAAGCGAGCAAGCTCGCTTTTAGTCTATTTTACTAAAGTTTAACAGAAGGGAACTGGTCAAAACAGATACTGAACTAAAGGCCATGGCTAGACCTGCCAGTTCTGGGTTGAGGGACAGTCCAACACCTGAAAAGACTCCTGCTGCTATCGGAATTCCAACGACATTGTAGATAAAGGCCCAGAAAAGATTGAGCAGAATACGATTAAAGGTTTTCTTACTCATGTCAAAGGCACGAACCACTCCTAAGAGGTTATTGGTTGTCAACACCAAATCTGCTGACTCGATGGCAATATCTGTTCCAGCTCCCATAGCAATCCCCACATCTGCTACACTAAGGGCAGGAGCGTCATTGATGCCATCACCAACAAAGGCTACTTTGCCAGCCGCTTGTAGTTTATGGATTTCGTTGGCTTTTTCTTCTGGCAAGACACCTGCAATGACCTCTTCGATTCCGATCTGATCGGCAATGGCACGCGCCACACCTGCATTGTCTCCTGTCAGCATGACAGTTTTAAGTCCACGTTTTTTCAGCTGGCTGATAGCTAGCTTTGCATTTTCCTTGGGAATATCTTGCAGAGCAAGCAAGCCTTTGATTTCATTGTCAACAGCCAAGAAAACAACTGTCTTAGCCTCTTTTTCCAGTTCTTCTAGTTTTTCTTGATAAATACTAGAAATATCCATGCCATCCAGTATTTTAGCATTTCCAAGCAGAACTTGTTTTCCATTGATTTGCCCTGAGACACCTTTTCCGTGCAAGGCTTGGAAATTTTCAACAGTTTGTAACTCAAGTCCAGCTTCACTCGCTCGTTTCACAACGGCTTCAGCCAGTGGGTGTTGAGAAGCTTCTTCCAAGGAGGCTGCCAATCCAAGCACTTCTACTTCGTCGCCGATGATATCTGTTACCACAGGCTTCCCTTCCGTCAAAGTCCCAGTCTTATCAAAGACAAGAGTTTGGACTTTCTGGATTTCCTGTAGAACCATTCCATTTTTGAGGAGAACTCCCATCTTGGCACTGCGTCCTGTCCCTACCATAAGGGCTGTCGGTGTTGCGAGCCCCAAGGCACAAGGACAGGCGATAATCAAAACCGCCACTCCGTAGAGAAGAGAGGACACAAAGCTAGCTCCAAGCACGACTACACTATCTCTCAACAAGACAAACCAAACCCAAAAGGTCACAATCCCTAAAATGACAACTGCTGGAACAAAAATCCCTGAAACTTTATCAGTCAAGTCCTGAATCGGAGCACGACTTGTCTGAGCTTTCTTCACAAAATCCACAATCTGAGCCAAAACAGTCTCTGAACCAACTTTTTCTGCTCTAAAAACAAGTGTTCCACTATTATTGATGGTTGAGCCAATGACGGTATCTCCAACTGTCTTGTCCACAGGCAGACTCTCACCTGTCACCATAGACTCATCAATACTAGAGATACCTTCGACTACGACACCATCAACAGCAATCTTTTCACCGGGACGCACTCGAATCAGATCACCTACCTTGACTTGCTCCAAGGGGACTTGAACATAGCGATCCTCACGCAAGACTTCTGCAGTTTTAGCCTGCAAGTCAAGTAATTTCTCCACAGCTTGGGAAGTATTTTTCCGCATTTTCTCCTCAAAAACGGCTCCCATAAGAACGAAGAAGAAGATAAATGCAGCACTTTCAAAGTAAACGGGGAGACCAGCGAAGAGGGCAACTAAGCTATAGAAATAGGCCACTAAGGTTCCCAGAGCAACCAAGGTATCCATGTTGGCATTGTGCTTTTTAAAACTAGCCCAAGCACTTTGGATATAAGGACCACCTGCTACTAGCATAATCGGTGTTGTGGCTAAAAAGGTTCCCCAACGCATAACTTGGTGACTAATTCCTCCTGTCGACATCCCAATCATGAGAATCACAAGAGGCACAGTAAAGATACTAGTAATCCAAAAACGCTGTAAAAGTGATAGAGATTTTCGAGTCTTCTCAACTACGGTATAACTCCCCTTTTGCATCTTCATGCCACAAGAAAATTCATGTTGACCTAATTCTTGAGGTGTAAATCGAATGACTTTCTCCTCATCTACGCCGATTGGTTCCAAGATGCCTTCTTCTTCAAATAGAATTTCCTTATAACAGTTTGAAGGTGTCACACGGTGAAAGGTGATCTCAGCAGGAACTCCTTTTTGCAGTTGAATGTGGGCTGGATGGTAGCCTTTGTCTGCCGTGATACGGATTTTTTGAACACCATTTTCAAGACTTGCTTTTACAATTTCAGTCATATCATTCTCCTATTCTACAATCATCTTACCGTGCATCATATTCATGCCACAAGAGAAACCATACTCTCCAGCCTGCTCAGGCGTGATTTCCACTATATACTCTTCCCCCATAGGCAGGTCCGCATGTACACCAAAATCTGGAAAAACAATTTGGTCCAGACAGGGTGAAGGATCCTTGCGGTCAAAAACAATGCGGGCTGGCACTGATTTCTTGAGGACAATCAACTCAGGCGTATAGCCTCCCATGACCTCCACTCGAATCTCTTGATAGCCCTTTTTTTGCTGGGCCTTTTGTCCAGATTTTTCAGGCTTTTTGAAAAACCAAAACAAGATAAACGCGATAAGGGCAATACAAACAATGGTTACAATACTATTTAACATGACGTCTCCTTTACATACAATTACATTTTACTTCTGTTACAGCACTTGATTTCTTCTCAGAAATCACAGCTTCCAAGTCTTCCAAGTCAGCCTGAGTAAAATCACATTCAGCAATCAAATCAGCCAACAAGTTCTTAATCCTACGAGAACAAACCTTGTCCTTGATATCTTGGACAAGTAAATCCCGACTTTGGTCTAAAGTTAAAAGGGCTGAATAGACAAAGAACTTGCCTTCTTTTTTCCTTGTCAGACACTCTTTCTCAACCAAACGAGCCAAAAGAGTTTGAATGGTTGACTTGGACCAGTCGAACCGCTCCGCCAGAACCCTGATCAAATCCGTACTAGTCTGCTCTCCTTGCATCCAAATAATCTTCATGACCTGCCATTCTGCATCTGAAATCTGCATAATCACACCTCCTAAATCTACATTTGTCGATTACATTTATTAGTATACTCCTATAATCTACATTTGTCAACTATAAAATTAATCTTTTCTTTGAAAAAGAGAATTTTAATCATTTAAAAGACGATTTGCAGTCAATTTTTACTATATAAACTATAAAAATATGCTATACTAAAGAAAAAAGAAAACAACCACTAGGGGTGCGTAAAGCTGAGATTAACGACTGTTAGATCCCTTTGACTCAATCTAGGTAATGCTAGCTGATGGAAGTGGAAATGATAATGGGGACTAGCAGTCTTCTATTACCTTTCTAAAACAGACTAGCTTGTTCTTAAGAATACAAACTTCAGTTGGTTGGGAGGTTTTAGATGACTTATTTACCCGTTGCTTTGACCATTGCAGGAACTGACCCTAGTGGTGGTGCTGGCATTATGGCTGATTTAAAGTCATTCCAAGCTAGAGATGTCTATGGAATGGCTGTTGTGACAAGTCTTGTTGCTCAAAATACCCGAGGCGTTCAATTAATCGAGCACGTCTCCAACCAAATGCTGAAAGCTCAATTGGAGAGCGTCTTTTCGGATATCAAGCCTCAGGCTGTAAAAACTGGGATGTTGGCAACTACTGAAATAATGGAAATCATCCAGCCCTATCTTAAAAAACTGGATTGTCCCTACGTTCTTGACCCTGTTATGGTCGCTACGAGCGGAGACACCCTGATTGATAGCAGTGCCAGAACCTACCTAAAAACAAATCTGCTTCCACTTGCAACCATTATCACACCCAACCTTCCTGAGGCAGAAGAGATTGTTGGTTTTTCAATCCATGATTCCGAAGACATGCAACGTGCCGGTCGCCTGATTTTAAAAGAATTTGGTCCTCAATCTGTGGTCATCAAAGGTGGCCATCTCGAAGGTGGTGCTAAGGATTTCCTTTTTACCAAGGATGAACAATTTGTCTGGGAAAGCCCAAGAATTCAAACCTGTCACACCCATGGTACTGGATGTACCTTTGCTGCTGTGATTACGGCTGAACTAGCCAAGGGTAAAACCCTTTATCAGGCAGTTGATAAGGCCAAGGCTTTTATCACGAAAGCTATTCAAGATGCCCCTCAACTCGGTCATGGTTCTGGTCCAGTCAACCATACAAGCTTTAAAGATTAAAAAAACTCTCTAGTTCCCACTTTAAGGGAATTAGAGAGTTTTTATACTTTTCAAAAATCTCTTCAAACTACGTCAGCTTTATCTGCAACCTCAAAGCTGTGCTTTGAGAAACCTGCGACTAGCTTCCTAGTTTGCTCTTTGATTTTCATTTAGTATTAATTAGAAAATAATGTCATCCACCTTTGTCAAAAAGGCTTGCGTTTTTGCCTCTATATCTTCTGCCTGCATCAAATCACGCACTACAGCTACTCCAGCTATGCCAGTTGCGGCAAGTTGGTCAATGTTCTCTGAAGTCAAGCCTCCGATAGCAACTACTGGAATGGCCACCCTTTGGCAAATTGTCTTCAAGGTTGAAATCAGGGTGATGGGTGCATTTTCCTTGGTGGTTGTTGGGAAAATGGCTCCTGTCCCCAAGTAATCTGCACCCCCTTCTTCTGCCTCGAGGGCTCTTTTTACCGTTTTAGCAGTGACACCAAGTATTTTTTCAGGGCCCAAGACTTGTCGGGCAACCGAAACTGGTAGTTCATCGTCTCCGATATGCAGACCTGCAGCATCAACCGCAAGACAAACATCCAAACGATCATCGATGATCAAGGGTACCTGATAGGCATCTGTTATTTCTTTGACTTGTTTTGCCAGTTGATAATATTGATTGGTTGTGAGATTTTTTTCTCGTAATTGGACTATGGTAACACCTGAACGGCAAGCCGTCTCAACCTTTTCAAGAAATCTTTCCAAGGAATCTTGGTAGCGATTGGTTACCAGATACAGTCTAAGCGCCTCTCTATTCATAAACATCTCCTTTTATGGCTTCTAGCCAATTTTCATCTCTTTTTAGGAGCGAAAGCTGATTGAGTACTTGGTAGCGAAATTCTTCCAATCCCATTCCTTGGACAACTATTCTCTCAGCAGAGATATTAAGATAAGAGACCGCTAGATACGAAGCTTCAAAGCCAGTCATTCCTTGGCTGAGAAAAACAGCTGTCAAGGCTCCAACTAGGTCTCCTGTCCCTGTTATCCAATCCAATTCTTCACAACCATTTCCCAATACAGCAACCTGATTCTCTGAAACGATGAGGTCCTTGGGGCCTGTGACTAAGAATGATATACCTGGATAGGTCTGACACCAGTCTTTCAAGACTTGAAGTAAATCCTCAGTTTCTTGATCTTTAGCACTCGCATCGACCCCAACGCCGTGGTGTTTTAAGCCGACAAGACTTCGAATTTCCGACATGTTTCCTTTAAGGATCGTAGGTCTATAGTCTAAAAGATCTCTGACTAAGCTCTTACGAATGGATGAAGCCGTTACGCCAACAGCATCTACTACCATCGGGAGAGAAGATTGGTTTGCATACGAAGCTGCCATACGGATTGCTTTTTCCTTCTCAGCAGACAAATGCCCCAAATTGATGAAGAGAGCCTGGCTCTGTTTGGTAAAATCAAGAACCTCACGGGGGTCATCTGCCATGACAGGTTTACATCCCAGAGCCAAAATCCCATTTGCCAGCATCTCACAAGAAATCTCATTGGTAATGCAGTGAATGAGGGAAGTCGTTTCCATAGGAAAAGGATTTGTCAATGCCTGCATCAGTCTATCCTTTCACCAAAGAAATATCCCTGCACTTTTTTAAAGAATTCCTGCTTAATTAAAAATCGAAAGGCAATAAAGGAAATCGCTGTCCCAATCAAGGTTGCTCCGAAAAATCGAGGCGTGTAGATAAACCAGCTAAGCTTTGCAGCTGATCCTGTAAAGAGTACCATAACAGGATAGGAAACAATAGAACCAATAATACCTGTTCCCAAAATCTCTCCTAGAGCGGAATAATGAAATTTTCGACCATACTTATAAAAGAGACCTGCAAGGAGGGCTCCAAAAGTCGCTCCTGTGAGAGCTAAAGGCGGAATCCCTTGAGTCGTCATACGGATAAATGCTGTGACTGTAGCCATAACCAAAGCATAAACAGGTCCCATCATGATTCCTGCTAGAATATTGACTACACTGGACATCGGTGCCATTCCCTCAATCCGAAAGATAGGCGTAAGGACTACATCAAGGGCAATCATCATGGATAAAATGGTTAATTTGTGAACTTGCAATTGGTGCTTTCTCATATTTCTACTCTTCTCCTGTTTCTAAAGACTGTAAATCACTCTTCCATGTCTGGTGTTGGTAGGCCATTTGCCAAAACTTGGCTTCCATGTGAACACTGATGTGGAAGGCATCTAGCATTTTTTTCTTGTCTGTCTCATCACTTTCGCGATAGAGTTGATTGACTAGCGCTCCCTCCTCTCTGATCTGTTGCTCTAACTCATCCGTAATATAAGTTTCAATCCATTGTTGATAGAGAGGATCTGGTGATGGTTTAAGATTAAGTGATTTGCCTATATCATGGTATAACCAAGGACAAGGCAGCAAACTTGCAAAGGCAATGCCCAAGTTTGGCTCTGCAAATTGCCGATAAATGTGAGAAATGTAATGATAGCAGGTTGGAGCGATTGGATGTTGCTCCATTTCCTGATCGCTGATTTCCAATTCCTTGAAAAATTGTTGGCGGATAAATAACTCACCCTCCACTAGACTCTGAGCATTTTGTTTCAAGAGTCTTTTCATCTCTTGGTTTGAAGTCTTATCAGCCAAAAGGTGATAGATTTCTGAGAAGGCCTTCAGATAGTAAGCATCCTGAATCAGGTAATAGCGGAAAATGGACGGGTCTAAATTTCCCTCTTGTAATTGTAAAATAAAGGGATGATGAAAAGAAGCCTGCCAAGCTTCATTGGATAATTCCATTGCAATATCTGTAAATTCCATAGTAACTCCTTTATAAAAATAGACTTGTTTGAAGTAATAAAAAGAACAGCAGGTAGATTAATTTTGTTTTTTTAGCAATATAAAAAGTCCGATAGCGATTCTCCACCTGTGCATGTTCGTCATATCCATGCGCCGACAGGGCTCTCAGGTAAAGATGGCGCCACCTAAAGACTGTCATCAGAACCTTGCTGTAAATCAAGGGAGACCAAAAATGCAGTTCTTGACCGCGTAATAAGCAAGCTTCCTTGAGGGACTTGATTTCTTGCTGAATAAGGGGGAAGGAATTGAATACCACAATCAAGGCGTAGGCCCAAGAGCGTGATACCCCCTTTTGAGCCAAGTACAAGAGAAGCTCTTTTAGGGAAATAGAGGAAACAAAGACAAGTCCGATACAAACGGTCACAAAGGCCCTCGTTCCAAGCATGACTGCCTGCGAAGCATCTCCATGTAACTGAACTGCCCAGTAGTTGGCAAAGGATGGCAAAATGGCGAGCAGAATCATCCAAGCCAACATCTTAAATCGACGGTAATAGAGCATAAAGAGAATACAAAATGCAACTACCGAGAGATTAAGAGCAATCGAAGGAATAAAAGATGTTTCCAAGGATAAAATCAGCAAGAAGAGACTGATAATCGGTGTCTGGGTTGCTACTTTGACCATACTATCTCACCTCCCCTTGGGTATTGCTACTCTGAGATGTGAGTGGTTTGATAATTGTCACTTCTTTCACATGACTGAGCCCCTGACTAGTCATCTCAATCCAATAATCAACCACAGAGATCAAGGGATCCAAACGATGGCTAATGATCAGAAAACTTCTTCCTTGATTCGTCTCCTCCAGAATCCACTGACAAAAATAATGGCAAGCTCTATCATCCAAACCTGCAAAAGGTTCATCTAGCAAGATCACAGAAGCCTTGCTAGTCAAAATGGTCAAGAGCTGAAGAATCTTTTGCTGACCACCACTTAATTGATAGGGACTCTTATCAAGTTCCTTCTCCAGATCAAAATATCGCAAGGCTTGAAGAATACGCTGATTTCTTTCAGAATCAGGTCCATCTAATTGAAGCTCTTCCCTCAGACTGACTCGGATAAACTGCTTCTCAGCTTCTTGAACAACACCCGTCAGGTCACGATACAAACTCTTTTTCTTTTTGAGAACCGAACTCTTCCAACTAATACGCCCCTTATACTTTTGAAATTGAAGAATGGAGCGAAAGAAGGTTGATTTCCCGACACCATTGTCACCCAGGATACAGGAAATCCCTTGGTAGAATGTGAAATCAGCAATCGAAAAGAGGGGGCGATTCCCCAGCTCACAAGTCACACGGTCCATATGGAATAGTTCTGGGCTAGAAGCAACTTCCTTTGAAGCAACCTGGATCATCTCAGAGGAAGGGATTTGAAACACTTCCCTTAGTTGGCCATCTCTTAGCTCCACCATATGGTCGATATAGGCTTCATAGTCTGTTAAATCATGGTCGCACAGGATGACTGTCTTCCCATTAGAGGCTAACTCTTTTAGAATCTCCAATATCTCTATCCTACTCTTTCGGTCAATAGAAGCGAAGGGCTCATCTAGGAGATAGACCCTAGGATTCATAGCAAAGAGAACTGCCAGTGCAGCCTTTTGCTTTTCCCCACCTGATAAGTGATGAATGGGACGGTGCAAGATTGCCTTGCAGCGACATTGCTGGACCACCTCTGCTATTTTAGAATCAATTTCCTGAACGGGATGCCCAATATTTTCCAAGGTAAAAATCAGCTCCTCAAACAAGTTCTCCATGGTAAATTGATGATTGGGATTTTGAAAGAGAATCCCAACCGTCTGGACACGTTCGATGATAGAAAGCTGACTGACCTCACTCCCATCTATCAAAACTTGACCGCTATAGGGAAGAGAACTGACTTGGGCAATCATTTGAAAGAGACTCGATTTTCCTGAACCACTGCTTCCAACTAACAAGGTAAAGTCTTGCGCATGAAAAGTAAAATCAATCGGCTCAGAGAAGATTGGGGACTGAATCGCTCGTAGTTCCAGCCCCATCTATGCCTTGCCCCCAGCTGCAAACTGATGATAGAGTTTGACAATAGCACGAACCAAAATTGTACAGAAGAAAAAGACGGAAATAAAACGTACCACAAGCAAGGAAAGGACAAAAGGAAGGGAGAAGGCGTAGTAACCTAACTTAATGTATTCATAGACAAAGCTAACAAGCGTAATCCCAATACTATTAGCAGTTAGAGAGAGCCAACTTTCATAGCGATTCTTGGTTACGATAAAACCAAGTTCACTTCCCAAACCTTGAACCAAGCCAGACAAAAGGGCACCTAGACCGAATTGACTACCATAAAGGACTTCAGCAAGTGCAGCTAGCACTTCTCCAATCGTTGCACTTCCCACTCTTGGAACAAAGATGGCAGCAATGGGTGCAGCCATACACCAGAGACCAAAGAGGATTTCATTGGCAAAGGCCTGTAAACCAAGAGGTGCTAAAATCAGGGTGAGGATATCAAACAGATAGCCAGATCCTACAAAAACGCCACCAAAAAAGATAGACAAGAAAGCAAGTAAGATAACATCTTTTAACTGCCATTTTTTCAACATAAAAAACTCCTTTTTTTAAAGAAAAGTGGGGCATTCAAGGAGACCTACCTAAATGCTTTGTATCACCTTCATCCAGTTTCGTAAAAGAAAAAACTCTAATTACAGATAGGAATTAGAGTTTAGCTTACAAGATTAGACCGTTCATTTCGACATACGAAAAAACGTTTCACATTTCCCTTCGCCAGTCTTAACTGTATCAGGTTCAATGGGTATCATCTCAGCCTAAAGCACCCCAAATGTCTTTATTATTTAATTATATAATTATTTTAACAAATGATTTATTCTAGTTCAAGAAATTGAACTGGAAATACAGCCTTGCACTCACAAAGATAATAAGTCTTTCGTTTGCAAAAACAAATGTCTTGTTTGATAGATTAGCCATTTGAGCTGAATCTGGACATAGCTTTTTAGAAAAAAGAAAATCCTACTCCATCAGAATACAAGGAAAAATTGATAGCTATTGTTCACTCATTTCCCGAACAGTTTTTTCTATATTTTTTGAATACGATATTGCTGAAATGATTGAAACACCATCCATATTGGTCTTCATAATGTCTTTAATATGTTGCGTCTGTATGCCACCAATTGCAACTAATGGCATTTGTGGCAATAGTTTCCTCATTAATTTAAGACCTTCATAACCTATAGCGCCACCAGCATCATCCTTTGACTGGGTATCAAATACAGGACCAACACCAACATAATCTACATATTCAACTTTTGATTGTTGAAATTCTTCCTCGTTTTTTATAGAAAGACCAATTATTTTATCTGGCATCAATTTTCTAATTTCATCAACTCCAAGATCGTCTTGACCTACATGTACGCCATCAGCGTCAATCTCCATTGCCAAATCGATATCATCATTAACGATAAACGGCACATTATATTTTTTACAAAGATCTTGTAGTTTAATTGCTAATTCGACTTTTTCTTTACCTTCTAAGGCTCCCTCACCTTTTTCTCGAAATTGAAATAAGGTTATACCACCTTTTAAAGCTTCCTCAACGACTGTATATAAATCTTTTCCTTTGCAAGTAGTCGTTCCACAAATAAAATATAGTTTTAGTAATTCTTTATGAAACATCTTACTTCACTCTTTTGAATTTCTTTACATCTTCATCTGTAATCTCATATAAAGCATTTATAAATTCAACTTTAAATGTTCCAGGAAGATGTCCATTTGGACGTTTTTCTGCCATTTCTCCAGCGATATTGTAAACCAACATTGCTGTTTCTAGTGATTCCAATTCTTGACCTTTTTCAAGTCCGATAAAGCTTGCTACTACAGCACCTAATAAACATCCTGTCCCAATAACTTTTGGCATCATGGCACTACCATTATGAATCGTTACCACTTCTCCATTAACCGCAATGGCATCCACTTCACCTGTTACTATTATAGGAATATTGAACTTCTTATTTGCTGCTAGAGCAATTTCATCAATATTATCTACGCCTGCACTATCTACTCCTTTAGATGCCACATTTATCCCTACTAAAGAGGCAATCTCGCCAGCATTTCCCCTTATCGCAGCTAGTTTGTAATTGTTGATTAGATCATCTGCTACTTTTTTTCTATATTCTCCTGCTCCACAGGCCACAGGATCTAAAACTGCTGGGACATTATATTTCTCTGCAATTTTCAGAGCAACTTGGTATAATTTCCAATTTTCATCTGTCAATGTTCCTATGTTTATTAATAACCCTCCAGCATACTTTAATAAATCCTCTAAATCTGCTGGAAATTCACTCATGGCTGGTGATGCCCCCAGTGCTACTAATCCATTTGCTGTGAAATTTTTTACAACATCATTGGTGATGCAAATGACCAACGGTGCTTTTTCTTTTAATAATTTTAAACTTGTCATATTGAAATCCTTCCTTTTCACTTTATACGATATACTGATTTCGATTTATCTCTATCTTTCGTTAAGAATTTTTTTCATTTACATTAAATGATTTACCTCATCAAATTTGTAAATATCCTGAACCTTATCTAGGCCTCATATCCAATATCAAAAAAGGCTAATTCTAAAGCGACTGCTTGGTTCCAGCGTTGCTGAAGTTCTGTCAAATCTTCTAGACCTTTCCCAACACGATTGAGTTCGTCAACCAGAAATTGAACCCACTCTGCAAAGAAAGAACCTCTGTGGAGATTGATCCATTCCGAATGAATATAGGATTCAGGTAGAGCCAAATCTTTAGAACCCCAGTCTAAATAGAGACCTTCTGCAATGACCAGCATGACCAAAAGATGGGCATAGTCTGATGAAGCCACTGCCGAATACATTAGATCCTGAAAGGCTTTTGTTACAGGGTGCAAGGTCACTTCCAGATAGTCATTCTCAGATACTTTTAACTCTTTGAAAGCCTTTTGGAAATAACCGTCTTCATCTGCTTCAAGAAAGCCTAGTTGCTTGGCAAAACGAAGCTTGGATTCAAGCTGATCTGCGTGGGCTACGCAAGCACCCAGCATGGATAAGAAGGCATCAAAGAAGTGATAATCTTGAATTAGGTAGTCTTTTAAGACCTTATTCTCAATTGTCCCCGCAAAAAGTTCCTTAACAAAACGATGATTGATTGCATCCTCCCAATTCTTCTGACTGCTTTTTAATAATTCTCCAACAGTCAAACCTGGCTGAAATGCATAGTCTTGTGTTTCCATATTTACTTCTCCTCTCTTTACTCGTTCGTAATCAACAAAATATCAAGAAAATCCTAGTTTTACTTGACCTTTTTAAAGAAAATCAAGGGCGTTCAAGCAGAGCTACCTAAATGCTTTGTATCACCTTCATCCAGCTTATATAAACAAAAAAACTCCAATTACAATCAAGAATTAGAGTTGACTTACAAGATTAGATCGTTCATTTCGATATACGAAAAAACGTTGCACATTTCCCTTCGCCAGTCTTAACTGTATCAGGTTCAATGGGTATCATCTCAGCCTAAAGCACCCCAAATGTCTTTATTATTTAATTACTGGACCAGTATAGCAAAAAATGAAAGCCCTAGCAAGATATTTGATTAGAAAATATATTTATATAGTTTTCGATACAGATTGACCTTATTTAAACTTCTAAAACACAAGTAAAAACCTCCACACTTAGTGGAGGCAATCTATTTTATCAATACAATTTTAAGTCACGAGGATCAACTGGGAAGGTTGGATTATATGGGTTGTGACGGAGTTTGAAGTGTTTGACATCTTCAATAGTCTGAGTTCCAGACAATTGCATAACTGTCTTCAATTCCGCATTCAAGTGTTCAAAGACTTGGCGCACACCGACACTACCACCGAGGGCCAAGCCATAGATAACAGGGCGACCAATAGCTACCAAGTCTGCTCCTGAAGCCAAGGCTTTAAAGACGTGTTGACCACGACGAATACCTGAGTCAAAGACGATTGGCACACGTTTATCAACTGCTTCTGCTACTTCTTGAAGTGAATCAAAGGCAGCTGGTCCACCATCGATTTGACGGCCACCGTGGTTAGTTACCCAGATACCAGAGGCACCTGCAGCAAGCGAACGTTCAACGTCCTCACGGCATTGTGGTCCCTTGACATACACAGGAAGTCCTGAGTATTCAGCGATAAATTCTACATCGCGTGGAGACAAGCGTTGTTTAGCTGATTTGTAAACAAAGTCCATTGATTTACCAGCACCTTCTGGCAGGTATTCTTCAACAATCGGCATGCCAACTGGGAAGACAAAACCATTACGCTTATCAACCTCACGATTGCCACCTACAGTAGCATCTGCTGTCAAGACAATCGCTTTGTAGCCTTCAGCCTTCACACGGTCCATAATATGACGGTTAATGCCATCATCTTTACTAAAGTAAAATTGGAACCAATGTGGTGTCCCTTGAAGGGCTTCTGTAATTTCTGGAAGGTCAACAGTAGAGTAAGAGCTGGTTGTATAAAGAGAACCAAACTCATGCACACCACGCGCAGTAGCTACTTCACCTTGTTCATTTGCCAATTTATGAGCTGCAACAGGCGCCATAATGATTGGTGAAGACAATTTTTCACCTGCAAATTCAATCTCTGTACTTGGATTTTCTACATTGCAAAGTGTATGCGGAACGATGAGTTTGTGGTTAAAGGCGCGGATATTCTCGCGTAAAGTGAAAGTATCTTCCGCTCCACTAGCGATATAGCCAAATGCTGCTTTCGGAATCACTTGTTGCGCCATTGGCTCCAAATCGTAGGTATTGATGAAATCTACATGGCCTTCTGCATTGCTTGTTTTGTATGACATAAAATGCCCTCCTTAATAAGTAAGCGTTTACTTTGTATATTACAAAAATATCTTAACTCTTTTTTCAAAACTTTTCAAATATTTTGTTTGGAAATTTCAGAAATTTTATTTCTATGATAAAAAATCCTTATAACGGCAATAAAAAATAGATATTATCCAAAGGAACTTTTAAGTGCTACAATAACTATATTATTTCTAGATGGGAGGTTCTATTTTTGGATTGGTCCATTGTTGAACAATATCTACCACTATATCAAAAGGCATTTCTTCTGACCTTGCATATTGCAGTTTGGGGAATTTTGGGATCTTTTCTGCTCGGCTTAATCGTTAGTATCATCCGGCATTACCGCATCCTTGTTTTGGCGCAAATAGCGACAGCCTACATTGAATTGTCACGCAACACGCCCCTTTTGATTCAACTCTTCTTTCTCTACTTCGGGCTTCCCCGAATAGGGATTATCCTATCTTCAGAAGTCTGTGCTACTCTGGGACTAGTCTTTTTAGGAGGCTCCTATATGGCAGAATCTTTTCGAAGCGGACTGGAAGCCGTCAGTCAAACCCAGCACGAGATTGGATTAGCTATCGGTCTGACACCTGTACAGGTCTTTCGCTATGTGGTTCTTCCGCAAGCAACAGCGGTGGCCCTACCCTCTTTTAGTGCCAATGTCATTTTCCTCATCAAGGAAACCTCTGTTTTCTCAGCAGTGGCTTTGTCAGACCTCATGTACGTCGCCAAGGACTTGATTGGGCTCTACTATGAGACAGACATTGCGCTAGCTATGTTGGTAATTGCTTACCTGATTATGCTTCTGCCCATCTCACTGGTCTTTAGCTGGATAGAAAGGAGGCTCCGCCATGCAGGATTCGGGAATCCAAGTACTCTTTCAGGGAAATAATCTCCTGCGTATCTTACAGGGATTGGGCGTTACGATTGGGATTTCGATCCTGTCTGTCATTTTATCCATGATTTTAGGAACAGTCATGGGAATCATCATGACCTCCCATTCTAGAATCGTACGATTTTTAACACGATTGTATCTGGAATTTATCCGTATCATGCCCCAGCTGGTGTTGCTCTTCATCGTTTACTTTGGTTTGGCTCGAAACTTTAATATCAATATCTCAGGTGAGACTTCAGCTATTATTGTTTTCACCCTCTGGGGAACAGCTGAAATGGGAGACTTGGTACGTGGAGCTATCACTTCTCTCCCTAAACATCAGTTTGAAAGTGGACAGGCGCTAGGTTTGACAAATATTCAACTTTACTACCACATCATCATCCCACAGGTCTTGAGAAGACTGTTACCGCAGGCCATCAACCTTGTCACTCGGATGATTAAAACCACTTCCTTAGTCGTTTTGATTGGAGTTGTTGAAGTGACCAAGGTTGGACAGCAAATCATCGACAGCAATCGCCTGACAATCCCAACTGCTTCCTTTTGGATTTATGGAACCATTCTAGTCTTGTATTTCGCAGTTTGCTTCCCTATTTCCAAACTATCCACTCACTTAGAAAAACATTGGAGGAACTAAATGTCTGAAACTATTTTAGAAATCAAGGAACTAAAAAAATCCTTCGGAGACAATCCCATCCTCCAAGGTCTTTCCCTGCAAATCAAAAAAGGGGAAGTTGTGGTTATTCTTGGGCCATCTGGTTGTGGGAAAAGTACCCTGCTTCGTTGCCTCAATGGCTTAGAAAGTATTCAAGGTGGAGATATTCTTCTAGATGGCCAGTCCATTATTGGCAATCAGAAAGATTTTCACCTCGTTCGCCAAAAGATTGGCATGGTCTTTCAAAGTTATGAACTCTTTCCCCATCTAGATGTCCTACAAAACCTCATCCTAGGACCTATCAAGGCTCAGGGAAGAGATAAGAAGGAAGTAACGGAAGAAGCTTTACAATTACTAGAACGTGTCGGTTTACTGGATAAACAACATAGCTTTGCCCGTCAATTATCTGGTGGACAGAAACAACGGGTTGCCATTGTCCGTGCCCTGCTCATGCATCCAGAAATCATCCTTTTTGATGAAGTGACTGCTTCACTGGACCCAGAAATGGTGCGTGAAGTTCTGGAACTCATCAATGACTTGGCCCAAGAAGGGCGCACCATGATTCTAGTAACCCACGAAATGCAGTTTGCCCAAGCTATTGCAGATCGGATAATCTTTCTCGACCAAGGGAAAATTGCGGAAGAAGGAAGGGCTCAGGAATTCTTCACCAATCCACAAACCAAACGAGCACAGGAATTTTTAAACGTCTTTGACTTTAGCCAATTTGGCTCATATCTATAAAGGAGATTCTTATGAAACTATTCAAACCACTTTTAACTGTTTTGGCACTTACCTTCGCTCTTATCTTTGTCACAGCTTGTAGCTCAGGTGGAAATGCTGGTTCATCGTCAGGTAAAACAACTGCCAAGGCTCGCACAATCGATGAAATCAAAAAAAGCGGTGAGCTACGAATCGCCGTATTTGGAGACAAAAAACCGTTTGGTTACGTTGACAATGATGGTTCTTACCAAGGTTACGATATTGAGCTTGGGAACCAACTAGCACAAGACCTTGGTGTGAAGGTCAAATACGTTTCAGTCGATGCTGCCAACCGTGCTGAATACTTGATTTCAAACAAGGTAGATATTACTCTTGCCAACTTTACAGTAACTGACGAACGTAAGAAACAAGTTGATTTTGCCCTTCCTTACATGAAAGTTTCTCTTGGTGTCGTATCACCTAAGACTGGTCTCATTACAGATGTCAAACAATTGGAAGGTAAAACCTTGATTGTCACAAAAGGAACAACTGCTGAGACATATTTTGAAAAGAATCATCCAGAAATCAAACTCCAAAAATACGACCAATACAGCGACTCTTACCAAGCCCTTCTTGACGGACGCGGAGATGCCTTCTCTACTGACAATACGGAAGTCCTAGCTTGGGCGCTTGAAAATAAAGGATTTGAAGTTGGAATTACTTCCCTCGGTGATCCAGATACCATCGCAGCAGCAGTCCAAAAAGGCAACCAAGAATTGCTAGACTTCATCAATAAAGATATTGAAAAATTAGGCAAGGAAAACTTCTTCCACAAGGCTTATGAAAAAACACTTCACCCAACCTACGGTGACGCTGCTAAGGCAGATGATCTAGTTGTTGAAGGCGGAAAAGTCAACTAATACTCTTCGAAAATCTCTTCAAACCATGTCAGCTTTATCTACAACCTCAAAGCCGTGCTTTAAGCAACCTGCGGCTAGCTTCCCAGTTTGCTCTTTGATTTTCATTGAGTATAATATCCAATGAAATCACAAAAAGAAATCAGGTAATCCTAGTGACTACCTGATTTTCTATGTTTTAGGCATTTTGCCAATTTTCTTGATCTTCTTTAAAGCGTTTTAGAAGGTCGAGTCCTTCTGGTGTGATATAGCCTTCTTCTTGGGCTAAGTGAATCAATTCACTGTAGTTTGAAAGTGTCACCAATTTCACGCCAGCATCCGCAAAGTTCTTATCTGCCTTTGGCAATTGGTAGCTGAATATCGCTACAACTCCAAGCACATCTGCTCCTTCTCGCTTAGCTGCTACTACGGCTTCAAGAACAGATCCACCAGTTGAAATAAGATCTTCAACCACTACCATTTTTTGACCCTTAGCTACACGGCCTTCGATTTGGTTACCAGCTCCGTGGTCTTTTGGTTTGCTACGGATATAGGCAAATGGAAGGTTCATCTTATCAGCAATAATGGCTCCGTGTGGAATTCCTGCTGTTGCAGTTCCTGCAATCACTTCTACTTCTGGAAATTCTGCTTTAATAGCTTCTACAAAACCATTTTCAATGAGGGTACGAGTTTCTGGATAGGCTAGTGTCACACGGTTATCTGTGTAAATCGGTGACTTGATTCCAGATGCCCAAGTAAAAGGCTCCTCTGGTTTGAGGTAAACTGCTTGAATTTTCAAGAGGTGGCTAGCGATATCTTTAGCAAGTGTCATAGTATTCTCCTTTTATTTTTATAATCTATTTCTTTAATTCCAGTCCTGTGTCCATTCATCCTTGATGGCATGATAGGCTGCAACAGGATCCTCAGCTTGCGTAATGGGACGTCCCACTACGATATAGTCACTACCGATTTGATAAGCATCCGCTGGCGTCATCACACGTTTTTGGTCTCCAACTGCAGCTCCCTGAGGGCGAATCCCCGGTGTTAGACAGATAAAATCTGGATTGGTGGCCTGCTTGATGAGTTGCACTTCCTGAGCCGAGCAAACGACACCATCCAAGCCAGCTTCAGCTGTTTTCTTAGCATAGTGGATTACAGACTCTTGCAGGCTGGTTTGAATATTTTGAAAATCCTGCATCTGGGCTTCCGACGTTGAGGTCAACTGAGTCACTGCAATCAATTTGGCTTGACTCCCAAGACCTTCACGCGCAGCCTTCATCATCTCTACACCACCAGCCGCATGAACATTGGTCATATCGACACCAAGCTGAGACAAGACCTTCATGGCTGACTTGACTGTATTAGGAATGTCATGAAGTTTGAGATCCAAAAAGACACTATGACCCAAACCTTTTAAATAGGACACAATCTCAGGACCCGCTGCGTAATAGAGCTCCATCCCTACTTTTAAATAAAGACTTTCTTCTGCTGGAAAAAGAGCTAAGAATTCCTTGACTGCCTCAAAACTAGGAAAATCAAGAGCAATGACTGGACGATGTTCTCGCATAGGTTTCTCCTTTTACCTTTGCTAGTGAGAGAGTCTGGCCAACAGAAGACACGAAAAAAGGAACCTGCCAACAGCAAGGTTCCACGAAAAATGGGTAGTCTACACCCTTTCACCGTCTAACCTTAGCTGCCTCTCTGGACTGCTTTAAAGGTTTTTTACTATTCTATTATTTCTACTAGCACTTGTCAAGTAAAAACTAGTCACTAAAGTACTATGAGAAAAAAGGTAAACCTAGCGACGCGGTGAACGCTGGGGCGTTTGATTTCGATTGCTTTCTTCCTTCAGCTTTTTCTTCTCTTCTTCCAGTTTATTCTGCTGTTCTTCTAGCCTTTTCTTCTCTTCGTCTTTCTGTTTCTTCTCAGCTTCTTCGGCCTCTTTTTTAGCTTTTTCTTCTGCCTCCATAATTAATTTATCCGCTACAGTGTAACTGTAAATTCCAGCTTCCATGTCAATCACACTCGGTTCTGACAATTGAGGCTTAATCTTACTGTAGTAAGGTAATTTCTTGCTCATTTCAGACAGGGGAACCAAGACTTCATCTGTATCATACATGGTCAATCGAATTAAATCGGAAGTCACCTTGCTTGGGGCTAGCTCCACCTTTTGGATAGCAGCCTTGAGTTCTGGGCTAATTTGAGAAAGTTCTGAGACAAAAGCCTTGATTTGTTCACTATCATTAAAGAGAACTGACAAATAAGTTTCTGGTAGACTGACCAAGCTCACAGCACTGGTCTCAAGCTGACCACTGGAAAGAATAGGATAATGATTTTCACCAGAAACATAGTAGGCAACAATATCATATTCCTTGACCTTGATAGTAAACTTGGTTGGAAATTGATAAACAAGCTGAGCTGATTCCACCCAATAGTTAGACTTAATCTGCTCTTCATATTTTGCCTTGTCTAGCAGAAGGTTAATCGTATAATCCGAATCCTGAATGCCTGAAGCCTGTCGAATATCATCAGCTGTAGTTTGCACCGTTCCCTCAACACGGATATCCTTCATAGTCGCATAAGGACTGAGTAAGTAGGCAGAGACAATCAATAAAAGCAGACTTGGAAATAAAATCGTTAAGGCTCGTAAGATATGGAGGCCAGGAATCTTGTCTTTAGCTGGTTTTTCTTTTGTAACCTTTTTAGCAAGCTTTTTATCCTGGTCCTCGTCCTCTTTAGCCCCTGATTCTTCTATCTCTTCTTCCTCTTTATCTCCCTCTGAGGATGCTACTTTTTCTTCAGACTCTTCCATGGCTGATTCTGAGTCTTCATAGTCTGCTTCACTCTCCTGGTCCTCCTTGTCCTCTGACATCTCAGATTCTTCTCCCATTCGAGCTTGTCTTTCCTTTTCCTTCTCCTCAGCTAGGGCTGCCTCTTCTTCAGCCTTCTTTTTTAGGTATTCTTGGTTTCGTTTCTGCCATTCTGATAACTCTTTCAATTCTTCGAGGATTTCTTTGCCCTCATTTTTCTTATCTTTTGACATTTACTTTCCTTATGATAAATCTTTTTTCAACAATTGATAAAAATCTGCTAGAGATTTCAATTCCTTAGAAGCCTTCATCTTAGCTTGATAGTCTTCCTTGTGGCTTAGTAAGTAAGAAAGTTTCTCTTCCAAACTATCCAAGGTCAAATCGCTTTCTTGAAGCTCTTCTGCATATCCTTTTTTTACAAAGTAAGCTGCATTTTCAATCTGGTCACCACGACTAGCCTCACGACCAAGTGGCACAATGACATGTAATTTCGCCATGGCCAGGAGCTCAAAAATCGTATTGGCACCACCACGTGTCACAACAATATCAGCCAAACCCATCAAGGGTTGATAGAGATTGGTCACATAGTCAACACGAAAGAGATTTTGGCTCAACTCATTCAGGCTAGAATCTCCAGTTAGATTGATAATATTGTAGCGCTCTGTCAGTTCTTTCTTATGGTCTGTCACCAATTGGTTAAATACACGAGCTCCTGCAGAACCACCGACAAACAATACAGTTGGCAATTTGGGATTAAAGTGGGTTTGGACATCCACCAATTCATCTGGTTCTGGAGTGTTTTGGTCTGAAACCTTGGTCACTGCTCCCACATGCTCAACCTTAGCTAAACTTGAAGCTTGCTCAAAGGTTGAATACATCTTCGTCGCAAATTTATAAGCGATTTTATTGGCCAAGCCCATAGACAGGTCAGATTCGTGAATAAAGACCGGCACTCCTGACACACGCGCTGCGATAACGGGCGGTACAGAGACAAAGCCCCCCTTTGAAAAAAGAGCCTGTGGACGAAGTCGTAACATGATAAAGAGGGATTGGACAATTCCCCAACCAACTTTGAAGACATCCAGCATATTTTGCCAAGAGAAATAGCGACGCAATTTCCCAGTCGCAATGGAATGGAAGGTAACATCTAGACCTGACTTAAGGATTTCTTGGTGTTCGATACCACGCTTGTCCCCGATATAGTGGACTTCCCAGCCATCTTCGATGAACTTGGGCATTAACAAAAGATTGAGGGTCACGTGTCCAACCGTCCCCCCACCTGTAAAGACAATTTTTTTCATATTATTCCTTTAACTCCGCTACCGTGTCGATAAAGAGGTCGCCACGTACTTCAAAGTTAGCATACATATCCCAGCTGGCATTGGCAGGACTGAGAAGAACCACGTCTCCTTGAGTCGCAAGCTCATAAGCCTTGTGGGTCGCATCAGCAATATCAGTCGCATCCACATAAGCTACACCAGCCTTATCCGCTGCCCGTTTGACACGTTCTGCAGACTGACCCAGGATGACCATCTTCTTGAGTCCAGTAATATCTGGAATCAATTCGTCAAACTCATTGCCACGGTCCAGACCACCTACAATCAAGATGACCTTGCTGTTGTCAAATCCTGACAAGGCTTTTTGAGTAGCCAAGATATTGGTTGACTTGCTATCATTATAGAATTTGACACCCTTGATTTCATCCACAAATTGGAGACGGTGTTTGACACCACCAAAGGCTGAAAGAGTTTCTTTGATGGTTTGGTTATCAACACCACGAAGCTTGGCCACAGCAATCGTCGCAAGGGCATTTTCCACATTGTGACTACCTGGAACTCCGATTTCGCTAGCTGCCATGACAACTTCCCCACGGAAGTAGAGTTTACCATCTTCTAGATAAGCTCCAGCAACCTTTTCCTGTGTTGAGAATGGTACAACAGTAGCCTGTGTTTTAGTAGCTAATTCTTTTGCCAAGTCTTGGTTAAAGTTCAAGACAAGGAAATCAGCTGCTGTCATCTTGTTCTGGATATTCCACTTGGCTGCCACATATTCCTCAAAAGAACCGTGGTAGTCGATATGAGTTGGCATGAGATTGGTAATAACCGCAATCTCAGGATGGAATTCTTGCACACCCATGAGTTGGAAAGAAGAAAGTTCCATAACAAGCGTATCCTTGTCTGCCGCAGTTTGAGCAACCTGACTGGCAGGATAGCCGATATTTCCTGATAAAAGACCATGTTGCCCAGCAGCAGTCAAAACTTCCCCAATCATAGTCGTTGTGGTTGTTTTTCCATTTGAACCTGTGATGCCGATAATTGGCGCTTCTGAAATCAAGTAAGCCAATTCCACCTCAGTCAAGACTGGAATTCCCTTGACCAAAGCCTTTTCAATCATGGGATTGCTGTAGGGGATGCCTGGATTTTTCACCATAAGGGCAAACTCTTCATCCAAGAGTTCCAAAGGATGGCCACCTGTGATGACTTTGATCCCTTCTTCCAGCAAACTTTGGGCAGCTGGATTGTCCTCGAAAGGTTTCCCATCATTTACTGTCACAATGGCACCTAGCTTGTCCAACAAACGAGCTGCAGATTCACCAGACTTGGCCAAACCTAAAACAAGGACTTTCTTATTTTTAAATTGATCTATTACTTTCATGTCTCGAACTCCATTTCTACTCTTACTATTTTACCATTTTTATGGAAATAATTCTAAATGAAAATGCTCAGATTCAGCTTTCTAACAAGCAAAAAGAGAGCCAAAACTCTCTTTTTATCTTCTTTTACTTTTATGGACCGACATGAGGGTAATATCTCGCAAGCTAAAGTATGCTAGGAAGAGCATAGCGACTGCGATGAAGAATTCTGTCGGTAGCTGAAAGATTTGCAGAACTGACAGCATAAGCAAAATCAAAAGTGCTACGAAAGCAAAGACGACAAGGACGATATTGACTGTCCCTTTAATGCTTTCTGGTGTCGCAAATACATAGAGTAGTAATAAGAGGATTCCTATGATTAAATAAACCATCTTTATCTCTTTCTAGCTCTTATTCAGCTGATTTTTTCTTCTTGTTAGCTTTCTCACGTTCTGCCTTGTTAAGGATTTGTTTACGCAAACGGATAGACTCAGGCGTTACTTCCATGTACTCATCGTCGTTCAAGAACTCAAGAGACTCTTCAAGTGTCAAGATACGAGGTGTCTTGATAACAGCTGTTTGGTCCTTAGTAGCTGAACGAACGTTGGTCATTTGTTTAGCCTTAGTGATGTTAACTGTCAAGTCGTTTTCACGAGAGTTTTCACCAATGATCATTCCTTCGTAAACCTCAGTACCTGGGTTGACAAAGATAGTACCACGTTCTTCGATAGACATGATTGAGTAAGTTGTAGCCTTACCAGCATCGATAGAAACAAGGGCACCACGGTGACGACCACCAATTTCACCTGGAATCAATGGCAAGTATTGGTCGAAGGTATGGTTCATGATACCGTAACCACGAGTCATTGACAAGAACTCAGTTGAGTATCCAATCAAACCACGCGCTGGAACAAGGAAGACCAAACGAGTTTGACCATTACCAGTTGAAATCATATCCAACATTTCACCCTTACGTTCAGAAAGGCTTTGGATAACAGATCCTTGGTATTCTTCAGGAGTATCGATTTGAACACGTTCAAATGGTTCACATTTAACACCGTCGATTTCTTTTACGATAACTTCTGGACGAGATACTTGAAGTTCATAACCCTCACGACGCATTGTTTCGATAAGGATTGACAAGTGCAATTCTCCACGTCCTGAAACCGTCCATTTATCTGGTGAATCAGTTGGGTCAACACGAAGGGAAACGTCTGTTTGCAATTCTGCTTGCAAGCGTTCTTCTACCTTACGAGAAGTCACCCATTTACCTTCTTTACCAGCAAATGGTGAGTTGTTGACCAAGAAAGTCATTTGAAGAGTTGGCTCATCGATGTGTAGGATTGGAAGAGCTTCAACTGCGTCTGTCGGAGTGATCGTTTCACCGACAAAGATATCTTCCATACCTGAAACGGCAATCAAATCACCTGCTTTAGCTTCTTGGATTTCACGACGTTCCAATCCAAAGAAACCGAAAAGTTTTGTAACACGGAAGTTTTTAGTTGTACCATCTAGTTTAGAAAGGGTAACTTGGTCCCCAACCTTAACAGTACCACGGAAGACACGACCGATACCGATACGTCCAACGAAGTCATTGTAGTCCAAAAGTGAGACTTGGAATTGCAAAGGCTCATCTGAGTTGTCTACTGGAGCTGGGATATGGTCAATAATCGTGTCAAAGATTGGTGCCATCGTAGCTTCCTGGTCAGCTGGATCATCTGACAATGAGGAAGTTCCGTTGATAGCTGAAGCATACACCACTGGGAAGTCAAGCTGATCATCATCAGCACCAAGCTCGATGAAAAGTTCCAAGACTTCGTCCACTACTTCTGCTGGGCGAGCTGATGGTTTATCGATTTTGTTAACAACCACAATTGGGACAAGGTCTTGTTCCAAGGCTTTTTTCAATACGAAACGAGTTTGTGGCATGGTTCCTTCGTAGGCATCTACGACCAAGACAACACCGTCAACCATTTTCATGATACGCTCAACTTCTCCACCGAAGTCCGCGTGTCCTGGTGTGTCCATGATGTTAATACGAGTTCCGTTGTAGGCAACGGCTGTATTTTTAGCAAGAATGGTAATTCCACGCTCTTTTTCGATATCGTTTGAATCCATAGCACGCTCAGCCAATTCAGTACGTGCATCAAGCGTTTCTGATTGTTTCAATAATTCGTCAACAAGGGTTGTTTTACCGTGGTCAACGTGGGCGATAATCGCAATGTTACGGATATCTTCTCTTAATTTTGTCATGATTTCCTCTATAATATTCAAAATTTATTTTCTAACTGAACGATTATACCATATTTTCAAGTAAATAACATAATTCAAGCAAGTGTAAATGTTTTCACTCTGCTTTTCTTTTCACGTCAAGCCTTTTCAAAGCAAGCGACTTATGATAAGATAGGCACAGTATGCGTTTAGATAATTTATTAGCCCAAGAAAAAATCAGCCGAAAAGCCATGAAACAAGCACTTCTCAAAGGGGAAATCCTCGTCGATGGTTGCCCAGCCCGCTCCCTAGCCCAGAATATCGATACAGGGCTACAAGAACTCCTTTTTCAGGGCCGAATCATTCGAGGCTATGAGCACAGCTATCTCATGCTTCATAAACCTGCCGGTGTCGTGACAGCCAACAAAGACAAGGAACTTCCAACCGTTATGGATCTCCTTCCACCTAACATCCAGTCTGACAAGCTCTATGCCGTCGGTCGACTGGACAGAGATACGACAGGCCTTCTCCTCTTGACCGACAACGGCCCTTTGGGCTTTCAACTCCTTCATCCTCAGTATCATGTCGATAAGACCTACCAAGTTGAGGTTAATGGACTTCTGACGCCTGCCCATATCCAAGCCTTTCAAAAAGGGATTGTCTTTTTAGATGGCACTATCTGTAAACCTGCAAAGCTAGAGATTCTATCTGCAAGTCCTTCCCACAGTCGAGCCTCCATCACCATTTCAGAGGGAAAATTTCATCAAGTCAAGAAAATGTTCCTCTCAGTTGGTGTCAAAGTGACCTCCCTAAAGCGCACCCATTTTGGCCCTTGGAGTCTAGATGAGAATCTAAAAGAAAGAGATTATCGCCCCCTAAACTCGGAAGAATTGGCAAGCATTCGTGAATTTCTCAGAAAAAGTGGTTAAAAAATGAGCTCGGAAAATATCCAAGCTCGTTTTCTTATTTCTCAACTTTGACTTTCCCTTTCCAAGAATCCAAACCATAAGAAAGGATATAAATCTCAGAAAAACCTTGTTTTTTCAAGTAAAGGGCAGCATTTGTGACACGTTGCGCACGTTGGTTTTCGTAGAGAAGAACAGGCTTATCCTTACGAAGGGCTGCAAGACTAGTCTTCAACTGGCTTGAAGGAATATTGCGAGCTCCAAGGATATGTTTTCTGTGGAATTCAGCTGGGTCTCGCAAATCAATTAATTGACCCGTACGAATCAAGGCTTCAAACTCCTCATTGTCTACAATTTTAGCCGCACGGCGAATACGAAGATAGTTAAAGCCCATCCATGCCAACATTGCCAGTATAAGTGCCCACAAAATCCAAGTAACCATTAGTTCTTTTCTCCATTTTTCTCAATATAATCCAATTCTACCTTGTGCTCTCTGCGAAGAACCGCCTCTGCTTCTAGATAGTCTAGTTTATCCATCAACCCTGCATCGTAAATACGCGAGAGTTCCAGCTTCATCAATTCAATATCATATAAGCGTTTTCCCATGTAAACAATAATACCAAATCGTTTGAGGAATTGCTGCACATCATAGAATGTTTTCATAAGTTTCATTCTAGCAAATTTTTGTGTTTTTTTCAAGAAGATACTTACACAGTGCTCCTTATTTTCCTATCTTCTTTGGCGATTCTGACGCAAGTATGGTACAATAAAAACATGAGAATTCAACAATTACATTATATTATCAAAATCGTCGAAACTGGCTCCATGAATGAAGCAGCCAAACAGCTCTTTATCACTCAGCCTAGTCTTTCCAATGCTGTGAGAGATTTGGAAAATGAAATGGGTATTGAGATCTTTATCCGCAATCCCAAGGGAATTACCTTGACCCGTGATGGGATGGAGTTTCTCTCCTATGCCCGTCAGGTTGTCGAACAAACTCAGCTCCTAGAAGAACGCTATAAAAATCCTGTCGCCCACCGCGAACTTTTTAGCGTTTCATCCCAGCACTATGCCTTTGTGGTCAACGCTTTCGTCTCTCTGCTCAAAAAAAGCGACATGGAAAAATACGAGCTCTTCCTTCGTGAGACTCGGACTTGGGAGATTATCGATGACGTCAAGAACTTCCGTAGTGAGGTCGGTGTCCTCTTCTTAAACAGCTACAACCGTGATGTTTTAACCAAAATGCTGGATGACAACCACCTGCTGGCTCACCATCTCTTCACAGCCCAGCCCCATATCTTTGTCAGCAAGACCAACCCTCTGGCAAAGAAAGACAAAGTGAAACTGTCTGATTTGGAAAACTTCCCTTACCTCAGTTATGACCAAGGGACGCACAACTCCTTCTACTTTTCAGAGGAAATCCTTTCCCAAGAACACCATAAGAAATCCATCGTGGTCAGTGACCGTGCCACCCTCTTTAATCTCTTGATCGGTTTGGATGGTTATACCATTGCGACGGGGATTTTGAACAGCAATCTCAACGGAGACAACATCGTTTCCATCCCACTGGACATTGACGACCCTATTGAGCTAGTCTATATCCAGCATGAAAAAACTAGCTTGTCTAAGATGGGCGAACGCTTTATCGACTATCTACTAGAAGAAGTCCAGTTTGATAGTTGACAAATGATAAGAACCAATATGTAGGCCAACAACAACCTACACATTGGTTCTTTTTTACTTATAATTAAAAGTCTCCCCTGCCAACTTATCAGCTAGCTTGGGAAAGAGGGTATAAAACTTATGGGCTAGGTGTAACAAAATCGGAAGATTGAGTTCCCGTTTGTTTTTTCCTATAATCTTAACAATCTTTTTAGCCACTACATCTGGTTCTAACAGGAAGCGTTCAACCGATTTGAGATAGGTCCCATCTGGGTCCGCTTGGTCAAAAAATCCTGTGCGGATTGGTCCTGGATTGACCGTCGTTACATAAACACCGTCAGGCATGAGTTCGAGACGCAGAGCATTTGAAAACCCAATGGCCGCAAACTTGGTCGCTGAGTAAAGGCTGGACTTGCCAGTAGCGATCAAACCTGCCATGCTGACGATATTGATGATATGGCCCTTTCGTCTTTCCTTCATAGGAGCAGCAAGGCGACGAGACAGATTCATCAGGGCAAAGGTATTGACCTCAAACATCTGGTGAATGTCTTTGTCAGAAATCTGATCAAATTCTTCAAAAATCCCGTAACCAGCGTTGTTAATCAAGATATCAATCTTACCATAACGGAAATAGAGGTCAGTTACCAGAGTTTCTAGGGCTGAATCATCGGTAATATCGATTTCAATCAATTCTGCATGGGGATGATTTCCGTAGAGTTGAGCTAATTTTTCCTTATCTCGACCAAGCAAGATAAGCTGGTCTTCTGGTAAAAGTTTGACCATTTCTTGAGCTAGACCACCGCTAGCTCCGGTAATGAGAATCGTACGCATACTTATCCTTTCTCAATCTTTTAGATTTCCACTTCTTCCAAGTCTTTGACTACATGCACATTTTCAAAAATTGTAGCCGCATCTTTCTTGAGTTTGCTGATATCTTTTGAAAGGAAACGGGCACTGATATGATTGAGCAGGAGGCGTTTAGCACCTGCTTCTACTGCGACCTCCGCCGCCTGCATATTGGTTGAGTGACCATGATTACGGGCAATTTTCTCATCGCCTTTGCCATAAGTTGATTCATGGACCAAGACATCAGCATTGACAGCCAGACGTACGCTGGCATTGGTTTTTCGGGTGTCACCTAGAATAGTGATAATCTTACCTGGACGTGGCTCTGAGATATAGTCAGCAGCCTTGATTTCAGTGCCGTCTTCTAGAACAACATCCTGACCGTTTTTGATTTTTCCAAAAAGTGGGCCAAATGGGACACCAGCCGCCTTGAGTTTTTCAGCATCCAGCGTTCCTTCAAGGTCCTTTTGCATGATACGATAACCAACGCAGAAAATAGTGTGATCCAACTCCTCTGCATAAACGGTAAACTTATCCGTTTCAAGGATTTTCCCTAGAGAATCTTGGTCAAACTCATGGAAATGAATCTTATAGGGCAGACGAGAACCCGACACACGAAGGCTGGTTAAAACAAATGACTTGATCCCTTGAGGTCCGTAGATTTCTAAATCTGTCTGCTCTTCATTGGCCTGAAAGGCACGGCTAGAAAGAAATCCTGGCAGGCCAAATATGTGGTCTCCATGCAGGTGAGTGATAAAGATTTTGCTGACCTTGCGTGGTCGAATTGTGGTTTCCAGAATGCGATTTTGCGTACCTTCTCCACAGTCAAAGAGCCAGACTTCGTTAATCTCGTCCAAGAGTTTCAGGGCGAGACTTGAAACGTTGCGGGCTTTAGAGGGCTGACCAGCCCCTGTTCCTAAAAATTGAATATCCATTCGATACTTTCTAATTAATCAATATATAACATAGCTGTGCGGTTTTCCGATCGGAAATAGCGCTTGCCAGAAAAAGCTGTGGCTTCTTGCAGTAAATCCTCTTGGCTGTAGCCTTTAAGACGTTTGCGACCATCAGCCAAGCTTTCCAAATCAGTCAAAGCTGTGATACTTTCCACGCTAACAACTTCCTCGTCCCCGACAGCCTTCATGTAAATCTTACCAGACTCTTCAAAGACTAGCTGATGGGGGAAAATTTGTGCAATCTCAAAAAGCAAGTTATCTGAAATCTTCTCTTCATTCTCAGAGAAAATTCGACCAAGGCCCTCTCTCTCATAGCAAAAACCAAAGGATTTACCAGACAGATTAAGCCTAATAAAAGGCTTATTTTCTAGGGTGAAACTTGGCTCAACGTTGTAGAGATTTAGTTCCTGACTGAGTTCAGCAAAATAATCCGTCGCAGCCTCAGGACTCTTTTTCTGGTAGAGTTCTGCAAAATAGGCATTGACCACACTTGGCGGAGGAGTGATCAGTGCCAACTGCTCCTGCTCTGTTTTACCAGCTAGAAGTTGTTCTAAATAGACCTTATCCAGACTTGTATAACCTCCATACTTTAGAGCCAAAGTTTTAATATCAGTCATAAAATTCTTCTAACCTCCATTTATTTTTCTCAGAAATGTAGCCTGTAATGACTTCCCCGTCATCCTGATAATCGCGTTCTTCCAGAATCGCTACACTTTCCAAATCATGAATCTTGTAAGACTTAGAAAAAGGCACGCGCAGAGTAAATGCTACAAAAATTTCCTTAATCTTATCTAGCAATAAAGCCTGCAAATTCTCACGACTATCCTCAGACTTGGCAGAAATGAGGGCATAAGGCGTTTGGGTCGGCGTGAAATCCTCCACCAAATCCGCTTTATTATAAAGGGTCAGGCGCGGAATATCTTCCATATCCAAGTCTTTCATGATGGATAGGACTGTTTTTTCATGCTCCTCGTGGTAAGGATTGCTGGCATCGATAACATGAACCAGAAGATCCACATGCTTGCTTTCTTCCAAGGTTGACTTGAAACTAGACACTAACTCTGTTGGCAAATCTTGGATAAATCCAACGGTATCTGTCAAAGTTACTTGGAGATTGCCTCCCAGATGGATACTCTTAGTCGTCGCATCTAGAGTCGCAAAGAGCTCATCCGCTTCATACTGGGTCTTACTGGTCAAGGTGTTCATGATAGTTGACTTTCCAGCATTGGTGTAACCAATCAAACCAATCTTAAAGGTGCTCGACTCCAGACGTTTTTCTCTGACTGTGGCCCGATTTTTCTCAACCACCTTGAGCTGGCGCTCGATATCTGTAATTTGATTGCGAACGCTACGACGGTTCAGCTCCAGCTGGCTTTCACCAGGTCCACGGGAACCAATTCCCCCTGCCTGACGGCTGAGCATAATTCCCTGACCAACCAAGCGAGGCAAGAGGTATTTGAGCTGGGCTAGGTGAACTTGGAGCTTCCCTTCATGGCTTCGAGCTCGCATGGCAAAGATATCCAAAATCAACTGCATACGGTCAATGACCTTAACACCGAGAACTTCCTCCAGATTGACATTTTGTCGCGGAGTCAAGCGGTTGTTGACAATGACAGTGGTAATCTCTTCTGCATCCACCATGAGCGCAATTTCTTCCAACTTACCAGAGCCGACAAAGGTCTTGGAGTCATATTTTTCACGTTTTTGCCTGTAGCTATCTACAACGACTGCCCCAGCTGTCTTGGCTAGACTGGCCAATTCTTCCATAGAGAGGTCAAAATTGTCCATGCCCTGCAATTCCACACCAATGAGCAGGACGCGTTCCTCTTTTTTCTCCGTTTCAATCATCTAAAAACTCCTCTATCTGGCTTAAAATGCGGTCTTGCACACCAGATTCTCCAATCTGATAAAAGGTGACCTGCATGCGATTACGGAACCAGGTCAGCTGACGCTTGGCAAAACGACGGGTAGCCTGTTTGAGACTCTCACTAGCTTCCTCCAAGGACTGCTCTCCACGAAAATAAGGAAAGAGTTCCTTGTAGCCAATGCCTTTAGCAGCCTGTACATCTGGATAATGGTCAAACAACCACTTGGCCTCATCCAAAAGACCAGCCTCAAACATCAAATCCACTCTGTGATTGATTCGTTCATAAAGCTGACTGCGTTCATCATCCAAGCAGATAATCAAAGGTTCATACAAGGTCTCTTGATTTTCCAAATTCTGACCAAAATGGGCAATTTCCAAGGAACGCATAGCACGACGACGATTAAACTGAGGAATTTCAAGGCCTGCTTGCTCCACAAGATAGGCTAATTCCTCATCTGAAAAAGGTTCTAAACTAGCTCGGTAAGCTAAAATCTCCTCATGAGGAGTCTCCCCACCTAGATGATATCCTTCAAGTAAGCTCTGGATATAAAGCCCAGTCCCACCAGCGATAATGGCTAGTTTGCCACGACTGTGAATGTCCTTAATAGCCATCTTAGCTTCTGAAACAAAATCAAAAGCCGAGTAAGACTCGGTTACCTCTCTAACATCGATTAAATGATGGGGAACAGCCGCCTGCTCCTCTGGACTAGCCTTAGCCGTCCCAATATCTAGACCTCGGTAAACTTGCTGGCTATCACCGCTCACAACTTCCCCACCAAAGCGCTTAGCCACTTCAATAGCAAGAGCTGTCTTTCCAACTGCAGTCGGTCCAACAATCACAATTATTTTTGTTTTCATCTTTTTTCCTTGAAAAATTCCCATTTTTTCGTTACTATTATTATAACACAAAAAGGTCAGTCAGAAAAATGTGACCTCTTGAAGAGGCTGGCTGATTAAGAAGATAAAGGAGGAAGACTCATGGCTAAAGGATTCGCTAAAGGTCTTGTAACAGGTGTCGCAGGAACTGTCGCTGCACTTGCAGGTGCAGTATACGCATTTAAAAAGAAAGTAATCGAACCAGAAGAGCAAAAAGCAGCTTTCATCGAAGAAAACCGTAAAAAAGCAGCTCGTCGCCGCGTATCACGTTAAGAAACAAAAGAAGTTGGGATTCATTGTCTCAACTTCTTTTTTCTGCTCTTTTATACTCAATGAAAATCAAAGAACAAACTAGGAAGCTAGCCGCAGGTTGCTCAAAGCACTGCTTTGAGGTTGTAGATGAA
>NZ_VMMH01000019.1:0-15395 GCF_013277115.1 Streptococcus sp. 714 | reverse complement strand
GGCAAAGAGCCAGGCAAAGAACCAGGTAAAGAACCAGGCAAAGAACCAGGTAAAGAACCAGGCAAAGAGCCAGGCAAAGAACCAGGTAAAGAACCAGGCAAAGAACCAGGTCAAGAGCCAGGCAAAGAACCAGGTAAAGAGCCAGGCAAAGAACCAGGTCAAGAGCCAGGCAAAGAACCAGACAAAGAACCAGACAAAGAACCAGGAAAAGAGCCGAGTCAAGAACCAGGCAAAGAGCCAAGTCAAGAACCGGGCCAAGAGCCAGGTCAAGCTGACAACCAAGATGTGAAACCTGTAGTGCCAGCACCAAGCTACCAAGCACCAGCAGTTCTATCTCTAACACAAGAAGAAGCCGGACAAAAAGCATTACCTAATACTGGAAGTCAAGTGAGCCTACTAGCTTTATTAGGATATGGCTTCTTGGCAGGATTAGGAATTGTTTTAAAGAAAAAAGAGGGATAAACATTGAAAAAGAAAGTTGCATTTGTATTATCGCTAGTAACGATCCTATTGCTTTTGGTGGCCTGTTCATCAGCAGATGGAACTTATGTCTATCAAGGTAGCATGCCATTTATGGAAGAAGTAACCGTGACTATCCAAATCAAGGGTGACAAGGGCCAAGTTCATACCAGAGGAAAAACGATTGGTTTCCTAACAGAGGGCCAGCAAACAGAGCAGACAGATGAGATGAAGGTCAACCAGAAAGAAAAGACCTTTGAATTGTCTTCAATGAAACTAGGTTATGAGATCAAAGGTGGAGAGTTGACCATTACTTCAGATCCGACTGGTATACTGGCTGGCAAATCTTTTAAAAAGAAATAAAGGAGGTATTATGTCCCCAAAAAGCATTTTAAGTGGCTTGTTATTGGCTGGCTCAGTCATTTTATTAGCAGCCTGTGGTCAACAGGCTAGTCAGACGAGTGGGGGAGAGTCAACTGACGCTACAGTCCAAACCAGTGCTTCAGAAGATAAAAAAGCTGAACAACCAAAGATTGATTACCATGTGGCTTATCAAAATGTTTTGGAATCTTATAAAGAGAGGGTTAAGACAGCACAGGCTAAACAAATGCCTCAGTCTTCCTCAGATGATAAAGAGGAGTCTTATATTAATTCCATTTTATTTGATTATGATGGAAGAGATATCGCTTATACTTTTTATGATATCAATAAGGATGGGAAAAAGGAATTACTGATTAAGCAAGATAAGATTTTACTTGGAATTTATTATCTAACTGATCAAGGAACTCTGCTAGTGAAGTCTGGTGGAGTAGCTGGAAGAGGTGGAGAACGTCGTATACTTATTCCTTATGAGAACGGTGCGATTTCTTATCTAAATTTCAATTCTCCTAGACCGGAGGCAATTGCTAAAACCTATTTCTTTGCAGATGGCCGTTACCAGGAAGCCAGCTCAGTTAACTATGATTTGAGAGAAACCAAGGATCCTTCAAGTCTGCAAGGGCTAGATGGGATTAAAAAGATTGATTTGGAAGGCTTGAACTGGTTGATTTTTGATGATGCTTCAGCTAGTCGTCCCTTTATTGACCTAGAGGAGCAAGCCAAGGGACCTGGTGCTCATCTGGCTGAGATTTACCAGAAAAACTTCAGCAGTATCAAAGGAACTTGGAAGAATAACAAGGGTGGCGAAGTCACTTTTGATGAGCATGGATTTACAAACGGAGATGAAGTAACACCGGCTCCACCTAGAATTGTAAATAATATGGCAAAATTTGGAATCGGATTTAGTGGTGGCGGTGGTGCGTCGGTTATACTTATTCCAAAAGGAGTTGTGCATCCAGATATAAATGTAGGTGATACCACTTTCAAAGATGCGTCTGACAGTAGCAAGGATCGTTTGTTACTTACTCAAAGTGTGGATACAGTGTCCAATCCAAACGAATTTTATTATAAGGTTAGTGAATAAAAAGGAGAAATAGAAGATGAAACTAAAACATGTATTGACAGGATCAGTAATGGGGTTGAGCCTCGTAACAGCAGGAGTTATCACAACAAGTGTACTCCCTACAAGCAGTGTAGAAGCTGCAGAATACCGTAAGATTTATGCGGATGTAACTGCCCAGATGGGACTAGATGGAAAATTATACTTGGAAATTGTTGGAGAACGTCCTGATGTAACTGTTGCAACTGGCCAGTATAAGGCTGTTGAAATTTTAGAAGCAAACACAGGACGGGTGGTAAATCCAAATACTTTCATTGTTATTAATCCAGTTACAAATGGGGAAGCTAAGAAAAATGTTGGTAGAGCAAAGTTGAATTTATCTTTTCTAAATGGGAACCCTTACCCAGATGGAACCTATCTAGTTTCATTTAAGGATTTGACACTTTCTCATGAGTCAGGTTACTTTACTTTAGTTGGAGCAATTAAATTGACCATTAAAGATGGAGAATTTGTTAAATACGAAAAAGTTAACTTAAAGCCAACATCAACACCAACATCTGATCCAAAAATTCCAGAACAACCAAGTGGAAAGAATGGTTGGGTAGGTCGTTCTTACTACCAAAATGGCCAAAAGGTTATCAGCAAATGGATCTATGATTCACAATATAAGTCTTATTTCTATTTGAATGCTGCTGGTGACTATGTTGAAAATGCTTGGGTAGGGAACTACTATCTCAAATCAGGTGGCTACATGGCTAAGAGTGAATGGATTTATGATGGCAACTACGGTTCTTACTATTACTTGACATCAGAAGGAAGCTATGCGCGTAATGCTTGGTCAGGAAGTTACTACCTCAAGTCAAATGGTAAGATGGCTAAGAGAGAGTGGATTTATGACAATAACTACAAATCATATTACTATTTGACATCAGAAGGAAGCTACGCTCGTAACAAATGGGTAGGAGATTATTACCTTAAATCAGATGGTAAAATGGCTGTTAGCGAACGTACACCAGATGGTTACCGTGTAGATGGATCTGGTAAATGGATCAAATAATTCCATTTTGGTTATACAAAGGAGATTTTAAGTGGAAGAGTTGGAAAATAAGGTAAACGAAGAGACTTCAAATAACACAGAAGTTTCGGAGCAAGAGACAAGCGTTAAGCAGGAAAGTGAACATGCCAATCCTGTAGCTCCTGTCCCAAGTCAGTTAGGATTTGTGGATAAGGTAAAACACATCATTGAGACACGACGTAAGGAAACTCTTGGTGTACTGATTGCTCTTGGACTTACTATTATTGCTTTTGTAGGTTATAACTTTTATCAAGGGCAACCTAAAAGTTTAGCAAAAGAAGTTAGGGTTGAATTTTCAGGTTATTCAGAGTCAGGAACCTTGACCTATAATGAAGAAGTGATTGCGGCTATGGTTAAGGAACTATCCTACAAAAAGGCTGGCTTTAATAAGGAACAAGCTCAAGCCCTTGCCCAGAATGATCCTGTAGCCTTATCAGCCTTGGCAACCAATCCACAATTAGCCTCAAAGGCTTCTCTAGCTAAGGCTATGATTAGTAGTGTCCGCTACGAGTTTGATAAGAAAAGTGAGTTAAAAAATGGGGATGAAGTGACTTTCACAGTCACAACGACTTCGCAAAACTCACCTGTTAAAGCTGAAAAGAAATCATTTAAGGTTGAAACACTGAAGGAATATGAAAAAGTTTCAAAAGAAGAACTCTTAAAACTAACTCCTTTAAGTTTTGAAGGTTTCAATGGCTATGGTCGAGTTTCTATTCCTAAAACAAAAGATGAGGAAGATATCTTCACTATTGATGGTAATTCTGATGCCAATGATTTGAAAAATGGAGATAACATCAAACTTGTGGTTCGTGACTACTATTTGACAAAATTGAAAAAAGAAGGGAAAGTACCTGCAGAAAAGAGTTTTGAAGTTCCAGTTTCAGGCCTAAAAGAGGTCAGTGAAATTAAGGAATTAAAGGATATTCTTAAGAAAATTGATGACCACAGTAAGTCTGAAAACAAGAATAATTCTTCATCTTCTTATACCCTAGAACCACAAGGAACATTCTTAGGAGTATTTTCATCAAGTAACAGTGCTTATGAAAATGTAATTGTTATAAGTATTCTCTATAAGGTCACTGAGACCAAATCTGATGGATCTAAAGATACTAATTATAAAGATTATAGTTATGCTGCAGGAGTCAAAAAAGATGGCAGTGTAGATATGGATAAGCTAGAGAAAGCCCAGTTTAATACTACGACAGATTTAGAAGGGTTGAAGTCCTATTTATCGAATTATAAATTAAAAGAATATAAGCAGTGATAGTATTAAATTTGAAACTCATCAACTCAGATTGGTGGGTTTTTGCTAATTTGACAGTCTATTGAAATAAGGCTATAATCAAGCTGTATCAGTTTTCGAGGAGGTTTGGATGTACTTTAGATTGGAAAATAAGGAATCCCAGAAGGCGCAAGAAATAGGGAATTTGATTCGTGCTTATAACCGTTCCAAAAGAGAAGAGGCTGAGAGTGAGCCATTGAATCTTTATGTTGAAGATGAAAAAGGCAATCTTCTGGCAGGCTTGGTAGCTGAGACTTTCGGAAATTGGCTAGAAATCGAGTATTTATTTGTAAAAGAGGAACTGAGAGGGCTAGGAATCGGTTCAAGACTATTGCAGCAAGCAGAAACTGAAGCTAAGAATCGAAACTGTCGTTTTGCTTTTGTCAATACCTACCAGTTTCAAGCTCCAGATTTTTATAAAAGGCATGGCTACAAGGAAGTCTTTACCTTACAAGATTATCCCTACATTGGGCAAAGATATTATTACCAAAAGGATTTGTAAGGAGAATATGAAGGTATAATACAAAGAGAGACTCACACATAAGTTAAGTAGAGGTTATAACCTATAAATTGTATCTTTTTAGACGATATTGAGGACAATACAACATTAGATGTGAAATCCTACGATGCTGTAGATGTTTTGAAAAAATTGAATAAGCAGAAACTCTCTATCATTTAGGTGGTAGAGAGTTTTTGTTAATAAAATTTTACAAAATGACATTTATATATTGCATTAAGTTTTGGCGAATGGGCTCAGAAAAAGTTTGAACAAGATATGGATGAACTGGAGAGTGGTGAATAGCTTGTTGCTCTTTTCTCAATACAGCTAAAATGTGATATAATAGTACTAATTTATTGGAATATGTGAAAGTTCTTGAAAATTTTCATGAGTTTCTAGCTAAGGAAGTAGGAAAAGTATGTATCCAGATGATAGTTTGACATTGCACACGGACTTGTACCAGATTAACATGATGCAGGTTTACTTTGACCAAGGGATTCACAATAAAAAGGCGGTCTTTGAGGTTTATTTCCGCCAACAGCCTTTTAAGAATGGTTATGCAGTTTTTGCTGGTTTGGAAAGGATTGTGAAGTATCTTGAAGATTTGCGCTTTTCAGATAGTGATATCGACTACTTAGAGTCGCTTGGCTATCATGGGGCATTCTTGGACTATCTCCGCAATTTCAAGTTGGAGTTGACCGTTCGTTCTGCCCAAGAAGGGGACTTGGTCTTTGCTAATGAACCGATTGTACAGGTGGAAGGCCCTCTAGCTCAATGTCAGTTGGTCGAAACGGCTCTTTTGAATATCGTCAATTACCAGACATTGGTGGCGACTAAGGCAGCTCGTATTCGTTCAGTCATTGAAGATGAGCCTTTGATGGAGTTTGGGACACGTCGGGCTCAAGAGATGGATGCGGCCATCTGGGGAACACGCGCAGCGGTGATTGGTGGTGCCAATGGAACTAGCAACGTGCGTGCTGGTAAACTCTTTGACATTCCTGTCTTGGGGACCCATGCCCATGCTTTGGTGCAGGTTTATGGCAATGACTATGAGGCTTTCAAGGCTTATGCTGCGACCCACAAAAATTGTGTCTTTCTTGTGGATACCTATGACACCCTTCGCATCGGTGTACCAGCTGCCATTCAGGTTGCGCGTGAACTTGGTGACAAGATTAATTTCCTTGGTGTCCGTATTGACTCTGGAGACATTGCCTATATTTCTAAAAAAGTTCGTCAACAACTGGACGAGGCAGGATTTACTGATGCTAAGATTTATGCATCAAATGACCTTGATGAAAATACCATCCTTAACCTCAAAATGCAACACGCTAAGATTGATGTTTGGGGAGTAGGTACTAAGCTGATTACAGCATATGACCAACCAGCTCTTGGGGCGGTTTATAAGATTGTTGCGATCGAAGATGAAAATGGTAATATGCGTAATACCATTAAGCTGTCTAATAATGCGGAAAAAGTGTCGACGCCAGGTAAGAAGCAGGTGTGGCGCATTACCAGTCGTGAAAAAGGCAAGTCAGAAGGAGACTATATCACTTATGATGGCGTAGATGTTGCCAGCATGACAGAAATCAAGATGTTCCATCCGACTTATACCTACATCAAGAAGACCGTTCGTAATTTTGACGCTGTTCCTCTCTTGGTGGATATCTTCAAAGACGGGAAATTGATTTACAACTTACCTAGCTTGACTGAGATTCAGGATTATGCTCGTAAGGAATTTGACAAGCTTTGGGATGAGTACAAGCGTGTACTCAATCCGCAGCACTATCCAGTGGATTTGGCGCGTGATGTATGGCAAGACAAGATGGACTTGATAGACAAAATGCGCAAGGAAGCCCTCGGCGAAGGAGAAGAAGAATGAGTTTGCAAGAGACTATTATTCAGCAACTGGGTGTCAAACAAGTGATTGATGCCCAGGAAGAAATCCGTCGTTCCATTGATTTCTTAAAGAGATACCTGAAAAAACACCACTTTCTTAAAACCTTTGTACTAGGGATTTCTGGAGGACAAGACTCAACCTTGGCAGGGCGTTTAGCTCAATTAGCTATGGAAGAACTGCGAGCAGAGACAGGAGATGACAGCTACAAATTTATCGCTGTCCGTCTGCCATACGGAGTACAAGCCGATGAAGCAGATGCTCAAAAAGCCCTAGCATTTATCCAGCCAGATGTCAGCTTGGTAGTTAATATCAAGGAATCAGCTGATGCTATGACAGCTGCAGTTGAAGCGACAGGCAGTTCTGTCTCAGACTTCAACAAGGGCAATATCAAGGCTCGTTGCCGTATGATTGCCCAATATGCCCTTGCAGGTTCCCATAGCGGAGCGGTCATTGGAACAGACCACGCTGCGGAAAATATCACAGGTTTCTTTACCAAGTTTGGTGACGGTGGTGCGGATATTTTACCCCTTTTCCGCCTCAATAAACGCCAGGGAAAACAACTTTTGAAGGAACTTGGTGCAGACCCAGCCCTCTATGAAAAAATCCCAACGGCAGACCTAGAAGAAGACAAACCAGGCCTGGCTGACGAAGTAGCCCTCGGAGTCACTTATGAAGAGATTGATGACTACCTAGAAGGCAAAACAATCAGCCCAGAAGCACAAGCAAGAATCGAAAACTGGTGGCATAAAGGCCAACACAAACGCCACCTACCAATCACCGTATTTGATGACTTTTGGGAGTAAAAACCTCCAGTGGAGGTTTTCAGCCTCTCGCCTTGAAATAAAAAAGTGAGAGTAGGTTCGGTAACTCACAGAGTTCGATTTCGTCGTCTCACCCCCGAAACGATGTCTAGGTTTGAAAAAGCTTGCTAGAGCGCATTGCAAACCAGACAGCGACTGCGTCAAGGGATTAGATGAAAAACTCGTTTTCTAGCTGTTGCTGAGTTTAGTCCTTTTACCCCGAGCATGGAAACAAGTAAGCGAGGAGGTCCAGTGGGCCTTTTTAGCGTATTACCTTGAAATTCAACAGCAAAACAAGTTTCAATGAAGATTGTACAGAGAATCATCCATCAGAAAGTGAGGCGACATAATGAAAGCAATCGGTACGCAAATCTTGCAGACAGACCGTTTGATTTTAAGAAGATTTGTGGAGAGTGATGCAGAAGCCATGTTTCAAAATTGGGCTTCGTCTGCTGAGAATCTAACCTACGTTACTTGGGATCCCCATTCTGATGTCGATGTGACTCGAAATTCGATTCGTAACTGGGTTGCCTCCTATACAAATCCCAACTATTACAAATGGGCTATTTGTCTCAAAGAAAATCCTGAGCAAGTGATAGGAGATATCAGCATCGTTGAAATGGATGAGAACGATTCTTCTTGTGAAATTGGCTATGTGCTAGGCAAGAAATACTGGGGTCATGGTATGATGACAGAGGCCTTAAAAGCTGTCTTGGACTTTTGTTTTATTCAAGCAGGTTTTCAAAATGTCAGAGCTCGATATGCCAGTCTCAACCCAGCTTCAGGTCGTGTCATGGAGAAGGCTGGAATGTCCTATCAAAAGACTATTACCAATGGTGTAGAGAGAAAAGGCTATCTTGCGGACCTTATTTATTATCAGATAAGTAGGGAAGACTAGTGAATTTTCTTTTCTGTTTTCATCTAAGTCAGACTGTGTCTGGCTTTTTTTGTAAGATTTCTAAATAACCTGATTAAATTCCTATTTTTCCCTATCATTGTCCCTGTTTTTTCTGGAGTTTTGGAGCTATAATAGTCCTATCAAATCAAAGAATGGAGGAAGGCAATGGATAATATAATCTTTTTTATCAGTGTTTTTATTGCTGGAATTCTTTCCTTCTTTTCTCCTTGTATTTTACCCTTGTTACCGGTCTATGCAGGGGTCTTACTGGATGACAAAGATAGTTCTCAGACTTCTAGTGGCAAATTTTCAATCTCAGTTGTCAGTTTATTGCGAACTCTGGCCTTTATAGTGGGTATTTCTTTTATCTTTATCTTACTGGGATATGGTGCTGGTTTTTTAGGAGACCTTTTGTATGCCTCTTGGTTTCAGTATGTGACGGGTGCGGTTATCATTCTCTTGGGCTTGCACCAGATGGAAGTCTTACATTTGAAGGGACTCTACAAGGAAAGAAGGCTACAATTAAAGAGACAGGGGCAAAAGGATAACGGCTATAGTCAGGCATTTTTACTGGGGTTGACCTTTAGTTTTGCTTGGACGCCTTGTGTGGGGCCGGTTCTTGGTTCTGTTTTGGCCTTGGCGGCTTCAGGTGGTTCAGGTGCTTGGCAGGGAGCTGGTCTCATGTTGATTTACACGCTGGGTTTGGCGCTACCATTTTTGGTTCTAGCTCTAGCCTCCAGCTATGTTTTGAAACATTTTCGAAAACTCCATCCTTATCTCGGAACACTCAAAAAAGTGGGTGGTTTCCTCATTATCGTGATGGGAATCTTGGTGCTTTTGGGAAATGCTTCCATTTTGACTACATTATTTGAATAGAGAGGAAGAAGAAATGAAAAAATGGCAAACATGTCTCCTTGGAGTCGGATCAATCTGTTGTTTGGCAGCCTGCTCTGCTAAAAATATGTCAGACGAAGCTACTATGAAGGAGCAAACAAAAACAGAACAAGTCAGTTCGCAAACTGCGACTAAAGGTCAGGCGGTTGCTGATTTTGAATTGACAGGAGTAGATGGCAAGACCTACCGCTTGTCTGATTATAAGGGTAAGAAAGTCTATCTCAAATTCTGGGCCTCTTGGTGTTCCATCTGTCTAGCCAGCCTTCCAGATACGGATGAAATTGCTAAGGATGCTGGTGATGATTATGTGGTCTTGACAGTGGTGTCTCCTGGACATAAGGGGGAACAAGCAGAAGCAGACTTTAAGAATTGGTACAAGGGCTTGGATTATAAAAATATTCCAGTTCTAATTGATCCATCAGGTAAACTCTTGGAAAGTTATGGTGTCCGTTCTTACCCAACCCAAGCCTTTATAGACAAGGAAGGCAAACTGGTCAAAACACAACCAGGTTTTATGGATAAGGATATGATTTTAAAGACATTGAAAGAAATGGGGTAGAGAAAGGTCATGAATGATAAAGTAAAATTGTTTGTCTTGGCAGGGATTTTTTTCCTAGCCATAAGCGGTTTCTATTTTCTATTAATGCGAAATGCAGGGCAGACAGATAGCTCGCAAATTGAGAAAGCATCAGTTAGCCAAGGAGGAAAAACAGTGAAAAAAACAGAAATTAGTAAAGATGCAGATTTGCACGAAATTTATCTAGCTGGGGGATGTTTCTGGGGAGTGGAGGAATACTTCTCACGTGTGTCTGGAGTGACAGATGCCGTTTCAGGCTATGCGAACGGTAGAGGGGAAACAACCAAGTACGAATTGATTAACCAAACAGGTCATGCAGAGACTGTCCATGTTATTTATGATGCCAAACAAATTTCCCTCAAAGAAATCCTGCTTCATTACTTCCGCATTATCAATCCAACCAGCAAAAATAAACAAGGAAATGATGTGGGTACCCAGTATCGTACCGGTGTTTATTACACAGATGACAAGGATTTGGAAGTAATCAACCAAGTCTTTGATGAGGTGGCTAAGAAATACGACCAACCTCTAGCAGTTGAAAAGGAGCCCTTAAAGAATTTTGTAGTGGCGGAGGATTACCACCAAGACTATCTCAAGAAAAATCCAAATGGCTACTGTCATATCAATGTCAATCAGGCTGCCTATCCCGTCATCGATGCCAGCAAATATCCTAAACCAAGCGATGAAGAATTGAAAAAGACCTTGTCACCTGAGGAGTATGCAGTTACCCAGAAAAATCAAACAGAACGAGCTTTTTCAAACCGCTACTGGGATAAATTTGAATCCGGTATCTATGTGGATGTAGCAACTGGCGAACCCCTCTTCTCATCAAAGGACAAATTTGAGTCTGGTTGTGGTTGGCCTAGTTTTACCCAACCCATCAGTCCAGATGTTGCCACCTACAAAGAAGACAAGTCTTACAATATGACACGCATGGAAGTGCGGAGCCGAGTTGGAGATTCTCACCTTGGTCATGTCTTTACAGATGGGCCTCAGGACAAGGGGGGCTTACGCTACTGTATCAATAGCCTTTCTATCCGCTTTATTCCTAAAGACCAAATGGCAGAAAAAGGCTATGCTTATTTACTAGATTATGTCGATTAATACTCTTCGAAAATCAAATCAAATTAAAACCACGTCAGCGTCGCTTTACCGTGGGTAGGGTTGAGACTGGGCAAAAACTCAATTTGAGGAGAAAATAAAGCAAATTTTCTAATTTAAAAGCCTTTTTGCTCAGTATCTCTATCTACAACCTAAAAGCAGTGCTTTGAGCAAACTGCGGCTAACTTCCTAGTTTTCTTTTTGATTTTCATTGAGTATAAGAGGGATTTCCTAAGCAGTTAGAGGAGAATTTTGCTATACTGATACTAGTAAGTGACAAAGGAGCAGAGCATGACCTACACAATCTTAATCGTAGAAGATGAATATCTGGTAAGACAAGGCTTGACCAAGCTGGTCAATGTAGCGGCCTACGATATGGAAATCATCGGTCAAGCTGAAAATGGAAGGCAGGCTTGGGACTTGATACAAAAGCAGGTGCCAGATATCATTTTAACCGATATCAACATGCCTCAGCTGAATGGCATCCAGTTGGCTAGACTAGTCCGAGAAACCCATCCTCAGGTTCACCTAGTTTTTTTAACAGGTTACGATGATTTTGATTATGCCTTGTCTGCTGTCAAACTTGGTGTAGATGACTACCTACTCAAGCCCTTTTCTCGTCAGGATATTGAGGATATGTTAGGGGAAATCAAGCAAAAGTTGGACAAGGAAGAAAAGGAAGAGCAGTTACAAGATTTATTGACTGATAAGTTTGAGGGAAATATTGCTCAGAAGATTCAGTCCCATCTGGCTGACAGTCAGTTTAGTTTAAAGTCTTTGGCCAGTGACTTGGGCTTTAGTCCTACCTATCTGAGTTCTTTGATTAAGAAAGAGTTGGGCTTGCCTTTTCAGGATTATCTGGTACGAGAGCGTGTCAAACAAGCCAAACTCTTACTTCTAACCACAGATTTAAAGATTTATGAGATAGCTGAAAAGGTTGGATTTGAAGATATGAACTACTTTACCCAACGTTTTAAACAGATTGCAGGTGTGACTCCTCGTCAGTTTAAGAAGGGAGAAGGTCGATGAAGCGTTCTTCTCTACTAGTCAGAATGGTTATTTCCATCTTTCTGGTTTTTCTCATTCTCCTAGCTCTGGTTGGGACTTTCTACTATCAATCGAGTTCATCAGCTATTGAGGCCACTATTGAGGGCAATAGTCAAACGACTATCAGCCAGACTAGTCACTTTATTCAGTCTTATATAAAAAAATTAGAAACAACCTCGACCAGTTTGACCCAGCAGATGGATCTCTTAGCCTATGCTGAGAATCCTAGCCAAGACAAGGTCAAGGGAATTCGAGATCTATTTTTGACTATCTTGAAGGCAGACCAGGACTTGAAAACGGTGGTACTGGTCACCAAGTCAGGTCAGGTTATTTCTACAGATGACAGTGTACAAATGAAAACCTCATCAGATATGATGGCTGAGGATTGGTACCAAAAGGCCATTCATCAGGGAGCCATGCCTGTTTTGACTCCAGCTCGTAAATCAGACAGTCAGTGGGTTATTTCTGTTACTCAAGAACTTGTCGATGCAAAGGGAGCCAATCTTGGCGTGCTTCGCTTGGATATTTCCTACGAAACTCTAGAAGCCTATCTCAACCAACTCCAGTTGGGTCAGCAGGGCTTTGCCTTTATCATCAATGAAAACCATGAATTTGTCTACCATCCTCAACATACAGTTTATAGCTCGTCTAGCGAAATGGAGGCTATGAAACCTTACATTGAGACAGGGCAGGGTTATACTCCAGACCACAAATCCTACGTCAGTCAGGAACAGATTGCTGGAACTGATTGGACGGTTATAGGAGTGTCTTCGCTGGAAAAGTTAGACCAGGTTCGGAGTCAGCTCTTGTGGACCTTGCTTGGGGCTAGTGTCACATCTCTTCTTGCCTGTCTCTGCTTGGTGTGGTTCAGTCTCAAGCGTTGGATTGCTCCTTTGAAGAATTTGAGAGAAACCATGCTGAAAATTTCCTCTGGTACTCAGAATCTTCGTGCCAAGGAAACTGGTGCATATGAATTGAGAGAAGTGACTCGTCAGTTCAATGCTATGTTGGATCAGATTGATCAGTTGATGGCAGATGTGCGCAGGCAGGAAGAAGCGACCCGTCAGTATGAACTTCAAGCCTTGTCGAGCCAGATTAACCCCCATTTCCTCTACAATACTTTGGACACCATCATTTGGATGGCTGAATTTCAGGATAGTCAGCGAGTGGTGCAGGTGACAAAGTCTTTGGCAACCTATTTCCGCTTGGCACTTAATCAAGGCAAGGATTTGATTTGCCTGTCTGATGAAATCAATCATGTTCGCCAGTATCTCTTTATACAGAAACAACGCTATGGAGATAAACTGGAATACGAGATTGAGGAAAATCCTGCCTTTGATAATCTAGTCTTGCCTAAGCTGGTCCTACAACCCCTTGTAGAAAATGCTCTTTACCATGGCATTAAGGAAAAGGAAGGTCAGGGCCATATTAAACTTTCTGTCCAGAAACAGGATTCAGGATTGGTCATCCGTATTGAGGATGATGGAGTTGGCTTCCAAGATGCTGGCGATAGTAGTCAAAGTCAACTCAAACGTGGGGGAGTCGGTCTTCAAAATGTTGACCAACGGCTCAAACTTCATTTTGGAGAAGATTACCAGATGAAGATTGATTCTACACCCGACAAAGGAACGACGGTTGAAATATACATAAATAGAATAGAAACTAGCTAACTCCCGGTCAATTCTGGGAGTTTTATGCGTAATTGAGAAAGCTTTCTAGTTTGTCTATCTTGCTAAAAACAAGAAAAAACGATATGATAGATAATGACAAAAGAGGTATCAAGTATGAAGGAAAAAGATATTCAGAGAGAAACAAGCCAGATTGTAAAAGATGTATTAGAAAAGGCCAATTTGAAGCAAGGATCTATCTTTGTTTTGGGCCTTTCTTCTAGTGAAGTGATAGGTGGTCAGATTGGCAAGGAATCCAGTCAAGAAATTGGCGAAATCATTGTGAAGACCATCCTAGACATCTTAGAGGAAAAAGGAATTCATCTAGCTGTTCAAGGCTGTGAACATGTCAATCGGGCCCTCGTTGTTGAACGTCAGGTGGCAGAGCAGTTTGGCCTGGAAATCGTTAGTGTCCTTCCGACTCTTCATGCAGGAGGTTCGGGTCAATTGGCAGCCTTCAAGTTTATGCAGGATCCAGTTGAGGTTGAATTTATCACGGCCCATGCTGGATTGGATATCGGAGACACTGCAATTGGCATGCATGTTAAGCATGTTCAGGTTCCGATTCGCCCTCTTTTGAGAGAGATTGGTCATGCCCACGTAACGGCGCTGGCTAGTCGTCCAAAATTAATCGGAGGTGCGCGTGCGCACTATCCGCAAGATTCTATTAGAAAGTCGTGAAAATGAGAAAAACAAAACAGCAACTAGAAAAAATCACAAAATATTCGATTCGTAAGCTAACTGTTGGGGTAGGTCCTGTAGCCATCGGGGCCTTCCTTTTTGGTGCTAGTCCCCTTTCAGTAGATAAGGTTCAGGCCAATGAAGTTGGTGGTGCTCATAGCGTTCATTACCGTTATTTGGCAGAGCAGGAATTGACTGAGTCTGAAAAAGCCCTGATTCACCATGAAGTTCCTACAGAATTTCAAGATGAGGATATTCTTTATGTAGTTTATCGCAAGAAGGCAACTAACAGTCAACAACTTCCTTACACAGGAAGTAAGGAACTAGCTTTGGCAGGTCTTGGCTTGGCAACGGCTTCGCTAGCAGTCTTTTTGGTGTCCAAAAAAGGTCGTAGAGAGGTTTTAGGTGTTCTCTTGATTGGTTCTTTAGGAGCCAGCACCTTTGTACCTTATGGGACATTTGCATTTGAAAATAAGGAATTGCTTTCTTATAACCAAACTATTTCAGCCTCTACACATGAAGGCTTGGCTGAAGGAATTATTCATATTGATGGCTATGAGTACATTGGATACTTCAAGGAAGCAGAACTCCATCCATCAAGATCAGCTTCAGCTGAACAGTCTCAGTTGCCAGTAGAAAAGCAAAGTTCAAAAGAAATCGAGAAAAACGAAGACGTTCAAGAAAGACCTGCTGTCATTCCAGAAACTGTCATCGAAAAACCTGTAGTAGAGAATCCAGTTGCTCCTGCAGTTGAAGAAAAACCAGTTTCTGAGAAGCCTCAGTCTAGACAGGAAGAGAGCTTGGTTGAGATTCCTTTTGAAACGATCACAAGCCCAGATGCTAATTTAGCAGAAGGACAGACTCGTATCGTCACAGCTGGAGTCAATGGTCAGCGTCGCCTTGTAACCAAAGTTTCGATGGTCAATGGTCAAGAAGTTAGAGAAGTCATTGAAGACCAAGTAGTCCAAAATCCTGTGTCGCAAGTTATTGCAGTCGGAACTAAGAAAGAGGTACAACCTGCCCCAACTCCAGTACCGCAACCTGAACCAAGCCATCAAGTAGCTAAAGGAACTCAAGAGG
>NZ_VMMH01000018.1:0-62095 GCF_013277115.1 Streptococcus sp. 714 | reverse complement strand
AACTGGAGCTGTAGACGGATTTGTGCCATAGTCTACTAATGATTTATCCTTATGAGAAGAATAAAAGATATTTCTCTTTTTATCCTCATTCTTTAGATAACCAATATATTCAAAGCCATCAATCTGCAAAGGTTTTGGAAGAGATTCTCCAACACCTAAATTTATACTTTGATTATACGCAGCAAGCTCAAGGTTGGTCACAGCCAAGGCAGTCGGAGATAGTAACACAGACCCCATTCCTGTCACCAATAAGATAGACGATAAATATCTCTTACCACTCTTAGCCCTAGCAAATATTAACACCAAGAATGTAAAACCCGCAACTGCAAAAATTGACTCCCAGACCTCAGAGTAGCCGGTCTGAGGTAATGCTCCATATCCTAATTTTTGATCTTTGGGACGATAAACTAAGTAATAACTTTCTGATATCTCTTCAACATGCTTTGGAATATCTCTGATCAAGATAGACTTCTCTGCTTCAGTTAATTCAGATTCCATTACATAATAGTAGCTCACTTGAGCTGACTGTCCATGTGAAATCTCTGTAGCTTTAACAGGGGATAAATCTCCAGCTATTAGACTGCTAAAAAAGAAGCTTCCAATAGTAGCCGAGACTAATCCAACTGACAATTTTCTAAAAGAAAAACGCTGACGTTTTTCTCCATAAAACCATTGTTTCATTTTAATTTTTTCCTCTTAAATATAATATGCCATACTATCTATTTTACCCAATTATAGTTAATTATTCAAATTTTTGGTCAATTTTTTCAGTTTGAAAATACTTTTAAACAACATAATACCAAGTTACAAGCTTTTTAAATTTTCTTAATGCAATTGTGAAAATATACAAAATAATGACCACCCGTCTAACGGGTGGTTTGAACCAGAGCTATAATCCCAAATTACCAGCCAGCGCCTAAAGACGCTGGCTTTCACATTGTTCAAGCCTCATTGCTCTTGACTCGTCACTTGCCTCTTAAAGAGGCTTTAGTATTACTTACCATTATCCCTAAAGGGATCCTCATATTCTTTTATACTTAATTTATCTAGTTCTATATCATGCTTTACTCATTCTCAAATTTTCATACTCGTGAATAAATCATCCACTGGATAATTTATTTACTCTTGGATATATTTCTTAATTGTGGCTTCATTGAGTCCAACCGTACTCACATAATAACCTTCCGCCCAAAAATGACGATTCCCAAACTTGTACTTGAGATTGGCGTGTTCGTCAAACATCATGAATGCACTTTTACCTTTTAAATACCCCATGAAACTTGAAACACTTATCCTTGGTGGAATACTGACTAACATATGTACATGGTCTGGCATTAAGTGACCCTCGATAATTTCAACTCCTTTATAACTACACAAACTATGAAATATTTCTCCTAAACTACTTCGATATTGATTATAGATTATTTTTCGTCTATACTTAGGGGTGAACACAATGTGATAGAACAGTGGCACTTTGTGTGCGATAAACTATGTGCCTTTTGTGCCATATTTTTCTCCTTTCGCTTTACAATTGGCTTGAACACCTTTATTGTATCGCGTTTGGAGTTTTTTGGGTATAACCTTCGACGCGCACCCGCATAGCGGGTGGTTTTTTTGTCTCGCACCTAACTGAGCGATACGGACTAATAGTCACATAATAATGAACTTCGCCACATTGTACAATTTACACTGAATAAACAGAAAAACAAAAGCACGTTATATTAAAACAAGAAAATATAATACCTTTTTAAAAGATGTTTCCTAATCTAAATTTCATCAACAGCTTCAAATTCTACCCTTTCCGTTCCAAAAGAAAGAGCTCAAAAGAAATGATAGAACTCTTGAATTTTAACCCAAGTACGATTACTAGAACTTTGTCTAAGTTTCAAAAAGAAGGATCATCTATTCTTCTTTTTGAAACACGAGGAAGTATAAATCATGCTTATGTAATATTTGAAAACGAGCAGGAATTGTTAAAAGAGAGTTTGAAGGAGAGTATGTAACAATTGACCATCTCTACAGAGTTTATAAGAAGCTAATTGGAAAAAGGACCACTCGTGAAGAATTTTATGATTTTCTGGCTCGCTACGGTTGACCAAAGGTCACCCCACATTTAGAATATCTAAAAATCTAGTCAATACTTTCAGAACGTACGTATGATATAGCAAGAGCAAGCTAGTTTTGGGAGAATTAATAAGAATGAGAAATGTTGAACATAGAAAAAATTCGCCCTCCGGTTGAGAGTCACTATATTCAAGAATTTAGGTATGATTATAATACAGTGGATTCCCATACTGGTGATTATTTTTCTTAATATCTGGTGGCTGTAATACAGAGTGGATGGATAAATAAATTTTTAAAGAAATTGTCCTAAGCTTATCCGAATAACTACATTGTATTTGTGTAACTATTAATACGTCTCACTCCGTAAAGTGCGCTTAAACAATGGATAGTTATTACTCATGATAGATAATACTATTTTACACAAGGCTACAGCTTTAGGTATCCCAATAATATTAAATTGATACTCAATGAAAATCAAAGAGCAAACTAGGAAGCAAGCCGTAGGTTGCTCAAAGCACTGCTTTGAGGTTGTAGATAAGACTGACGAAGTCAGTCACATATATAATCCAAGGTGAAACTGACGTGGTTTGAAGAGATTTTCGAAGAGTATCACCTATATCTCTCTTATGAATATGATATTAGAAAACGAGCATCTCCAATCGTGGAGATGCTCGCTTGTTTTATGTCTGGAGGCCAGTTTTTCCCAGCTTCCAATACTTTTACAGTTGACAAAGATCTCTATATCGAAATCTCCATCATAAAAAATTGTATCAATAGGTAGCATAAAAATATTTAGACTACAAATCGGTGGTAGAATTTCTTTTAGCTAGCTTTCTTAAACCTACATCTTAATACCAAACGCTGACGTCAACATGACCACGAATTCCTTTTAAATATTCAGATGAAGTATATTGCCATCCTTTTTCACCTGAATAGTGAGGATTATTCCAATCAAGCGCATCCGTATAGGCTGCTACCCAGTTAACGTGTTGCAAAATATCGGGATGATTCAAACGAGTTTGCAAAAGTTGACGATAGCTATAAACTTTCACATTTTGATAACCAGCCTTCTTCATTGTTGCCATATACTTATTGATGATTTTGACCCAGATTCCAGTATCACTTGGAGCTCTCTTGGTCTTATTGACATATTCCCAGTTCTCAACATCATAATAGATAGGGTAAGACAAGTTCATCTTGTATTTTTTCAAGAGTTCAATGGTCTGATTGGCATCATTCTCAGCATCAGTCTCATTTTCAGCATAAGTATAGAGGTAAACCCCATAAGGAATTCCAAGACGGTTTAACTCCTTGATATTATAAGCCAATTCCTTGTCCTCAGTTCCACTATAGCCCAAACGAACAATAACTCCATCAACGCCATTATCGTCGATGACTTTTTTCCAGTCACTAATACGACCATTGTGCTCACTGACATCGATGACCTTTTTAACTTGATCAGTCCCAACTTGTTCTTCACGCTGGTTAAAGAAGTAACGGTGGCCATTTCGGTGAACCCAGCCAACATTCAAGCCTTTCTTTTCTTTTAACTCACCTGAGTCAGAAAAAATATAGCGAGCATCATTCATGACTAATTCACCAGTCGCCATAGCACCACTTCCTGTCAAATAGTAGTTACCCTGCCACTCATCTTTAGCCATATAGCCCCACTTCTTGAAATAATACCACTTGCCGTCTACCTTTTGCCACTCTTGATTTGCATAAGAGCCATCAGATTTCAGGTAAAACCAACTCTTATAATTGTTATCGTAAACCCATTCACTCTTGGCCATGTAGCCACCCACTTTGAGATAGTAGTTTCCATGCCACTCTTGATTCGCATAAGAACCATCAGATTTCAGGTAAAACCAACTCTTATAATTGCTATCATAAAACCATTCACTCTTGGCCATGTAGCCACCCGTTTTTAGGTAATATTTACCATACCACTCTTGATTCGCATAAGAACCATCAGATTTCAGGTAAAACCAACTCTTATAATTGTTATCGTAAACCCATTCACTCTTGGCCATGTAGCCACCCACTTTGAGATAGTAGTTTCCATGCCATTCTTGATTTGCATAAGAACCATCAGCCTTGAGGTAGAACCAGCTCTTATAATGATTATCGTAAACCCATTCATTTGTAGCCATGTAACCACCCGCTTTGAGGTAGTAGTTTCCATGCCATTCTTTTTGGGCATAACGACCATCTGCTTTTATATAGAACCAGCTATTGTAGCTAGTATCGAAGATCCACTCACTCTTAGCTTTTGACCCATCTGCCTTCACATAGAAGTCTCCTTCCCAGTGTGCCGATGTGGAAGTTGGTTTACTTTCCGATTTTTGACTACTAGCGCGCGTCTCTTTTACTTCTTCCTTTTTCTCAGCCTGTTGACTAGAAGAAACCTCAACCTTTTTCTCTTCCTCTTTTTGACTTGCCGTCGTTTCTAATTTCTTTTCCTCTGCCTTACTAGAAGAAGTCTGGATGCCACTTCCTTCCGAAGATGCTTTCACTTCAGCTTCATTTGCAGCGACATGACTAACTGACAATCCTAGTAAAAAGATACTTGCTAATCCGATTTTTCCAATCTTTGTTTTCAATCTTTCCTCTCCTATAAAAAATGGAACAGACATCTCAATGCTGTTCCACCTAGCTTTTGCTACTTACTAATTATTTTACAAAGTCAAGCAAAGCCAAGAAGCTTTCTGCTTCAAGTGATGCACCACCTACAAGGGCACCGTCCACGTCTGGGCAAGCCATGTATGAAGCAACGTTTTCAGGTTTAACAGAACCACCGTATTGAACACGAACTTTATCTGCAACTTCTTGACCGAAGTCAGCAGCTACAACGTCACGAACAACTTTACACATTTTTTGTGCGTCGTCTTGTGAAGCTGATTTACCAGTACCGATAGCCCAGATTGGCTCGTAAGCAATAACTGATGCAGCAACTTGTTCAGCAGTCAATCCAGTCAATGCAGCAGATACTTGAGCACCTACGAATTCAGCAGCTTTACCAGCTTCGTAAGTTTCAAGTGACTCACCACAACAGATGATTGGAAGCATACCGTTTGCAAAGATTGCTTTTGCTTTTTTATTAATATCTTCGTCAGTTTCATGGAAGTAGTCACGGCGTTCTGAGTGACCGATAACAACGTAGTCAGTACCGATTTCTTTCAAAACTTGTGGGCTTGTTTCACCAGTGAAAGCACCTGCATTTTCAAAGTAGCAGTTTTGAGCAGCAACTTTAAGGTTTGAACCTTTTGCAGCAGCAAGAACAGTTGTCAAATCAAGAGCTGGAGCTGCGATACCTGCTTCAACAAGATCTGATGAAGGAAGTTTTGATGCAACTGCTTCAACGAATGCTTTAGCTTCTTCTGGATTTTTGTTCATTTTCCAGTTACCAGCGATAAATGGTTTACGTGACATTTCACATACCTCTTTTTTCAATTTATTTTCTATTTATTTTATCACAATTAAACACAGCTTGCAAATCTTACTCGGATTTCAAGCCTGCTTACATGGATTAATCCTTCCAGAGATCCATAGCATTTCTGAAATCTGCAGATACCTGTGTCAACTGAGGATTGCTTGCTTCTCTCTCTGCCCGCTTAGCCTCAATTTGAGCCACACTTTTGATACCTTCATGGCGCCAGTTTCTCAAAATAGCCTGAATGTACTTCCAGTTTGGTTTCCCATTCAAAACAGCTTCACGAAGAGCTTCCTTAATCAAGTCAGCACTGGTTCCATCTTCCTTTAGTGTCTTAGTCAAATCCTCAATCTCAAAAGGTGTCAACAAGCGTCCCAACTCCTGCTGGAAGGTTTCTACCAAATCCTTGAGTTGATTTTGAGGTGTCAACTGGTCTGAACTCGAAGCACTAGCTCCAAACAAGTCATCCAAACGTTCCAAGGCTAGACTAGCATCAAAAAGCAATTCAATTTCGCCATTTAATTCGATAGTACGATACTGGAGCAGTCCCCTCTCCGTCAGATTGGAAATGGACTCGTTGACATCCGAAATTTCCTTGCCAATCCTTTCAGCAATCTGGCTTGGCGACATTTCTTCCAAACCTGTCGTATTTTGCAAATAGAAAAATTGCCAGACCAGAAAATCGTCGCTGGAAGGAAAGAGTTCCTTAAAATGCAAGAGCAGGGCACTCGGTAAAACCAAGTTCCCTGATTTAAAAGCGTCTAAATATGTCATAATTCCTCTTATAAATACCCATATGCAGATGCATCATCTTCTATCTTTCTCCAGTCAAAAGGCGTCTCCTGATAGACAGCATAGTTTACCCAGTTACTGAAAAAGAGGGCTGCAGATGAAGACCAACAAAGACAAGGTATCTTGTTAACATCATCATCCTTAAAGTAATTTTCTGGAATATGTGGGTCTAAACCTGCGTCACGATCTCGAAAATACTCTTTTGCCAAGGTATCACGGTCATACTCCAAATGCCCAAAACTATAAATTTCTCGTAAATCACGACTGGCCAAAATCGAAACCCCAACCTGAGGACCTTCTGATAAAATCTCGAGATTGGTTTTGTTTAAGATCTCTTCCTTAGAAATCTCCGTATGCCGAGAATGGGGAGATACGTAACTATCGTCAAAGCCCCTAAAGAGAAGATGACCTTCCTTTAAGGTGTCCTGAGGATAGATACCCGATAACTTACTGTCCATCTGGTATTTTTCAACCCCATAACGCAGATAAAGCCCAGCCTGAGCCCCCCAACAGATATGAAGGGTCGAATAGACATGGGTCTTGGACCACTCAAGCACCTGACTGAATTCCTCCCAATAGTCCACTTCCTCAAATGGTAAATGCTCAACTGGAGCCCCTGTGATAATCATCCCGTCAAAATACTCATCCTTGACTTCAGGAAAAGTTTTATAGAAAGTCTCCATGTGCTCTGAGCGAGTTGTTTTAGAACGGTGGCTTTCCATATAGAGGAAATCAATATCCAGTTGCAGGGGTGTATTGGCCAAATGGCGCAACAATTGAGTCTCTGTGACCATTTTTTGTGGCATGAGATTTAAGATTAAAATCTTCAAGGGACGGATATCTTGGTGGGCAGCACGTTGATCATCCATGACAAAGATATTCTCTGTCCGTAAAATCTCAACAGCTGGCAATTTTTTATCAATTCGAATCGGCATAACCCTCTCCTAACTGTACTCTTTCAGGAATAATTGCATGTGTTTGAAACTCTTCAAACCGCGTCAACGTTGCCTTACCGTACGTATATGTTACTGACTTCGTCACTTCTATCTGCAACCTCAAAGCTGTACTTTGAGCAGCTTACGGCTAGTTTCCTAGTTTGCTCTTTGATTTTCATTGAGTATGAAACTAAATCTCAAACACTTAGTCCTTTTATTATACTGCAAGAAGATATAGTTTTCAATTATAGTTTTTCTCTAACTAGCTATAGTCTATTTTTATATCCTAATGTAGAGAAAACAGCCCTAGGGACTGTTTTTCATTAATAATGCATGAGAACTTTGTAATCGTAGTCACCGATTTTTTCACGGCCGTTCAATTCATCCAATTCAACAAGGAAGGCACAACCTGCTACAATACCACCAAGTTTTTCAATCATCTCGATAGTTGCCTTAACAGTTCCACCTGTTGCCAAGAGGTCATCTACGATAAGAACACGTTGACCTGGCTTGATGGCATCCGCGTGCATAGTCAAGGTGTCAACACCATACTCTTTTTCATAGTCAGCAGAAATGACTTCGCGTGGCAATTTTCCTGGCTTACGAACAGGAGCAAAACCAATTCCCAACTCAAAAGCAACTGGACAACCCACGATAAATCCACGAGCTTCAGGACCTACGATCATATCAATTTTCTTGTCAGTAGCATACTGAACGATTTCACGAACAGCGTAGCTATAAGCATTTCCATCAGCCATCAAAGGACTGATATCACGGAAGGTGATGCCTTCCTTTGGATAATTTTCAATTGTTGCAATATAATCTTTTAAATTCATCTTTTTCTTTCTTTCAAAATTTTTACTCTCTATTATACCATATTTTCTAGCAAAGAAGGAAGAGAAAACAGCATTTCATTTGCTACTCACTCTATGAGCTAAATGAAGATAACTATTTTTATCTAAACTATAACTCACATACAAAAACGAGCACTTTCGTACTCGCCTTTGTGTATAAACAACTGATTAAAGTGAGTTAACGTCAACTTTGATACCAACACCTTGAGTAGTTGTGATAGTCAAGTTTGTTACGTAAGTTCCTTTAGCTGTAGCTGGTTTTGCTTTTTGGATTGTTTCGTTGAAAGCTTTGAAGTTTTCAACCAATTTTTCAGCTTCAAATGATACTTTACCGATGATTGCTTGAACATTACCTGCACGGTCAGCACGGTAAGTGATTTTACCACCTTTAGACTCTTCAACTGCTTTAGCAACATCCATTGTTACAGTACCAGTTTTAGGGTTTGGCATCAAGTTACGTGGTCCAAGGACACGTCCAAGACGTCCAACAAGAGCCATCATGTCAGGCGTAGCGATAACTACGTCGAAGTCCAACCAACCGTCGTTGATTTTAGCAACAAGGTCATCTTCGCCAACAAAGTCTGCACCAGCAGCTTTTGCTTCTTCAGCTTTTGCACCACGTGCAAAAACAAGAACGCGTGAAGTTTTACCAGTCCCGTTTGGCAATACCATTGCTCCACGGATTTGTTGGTCAGCTTTTTTAACGTCGATGTTCAAGTTGTAAGCAACTTCTACAGTTGCGTCAAATTTTGCAAAGTTAGTTTCTTTTGCAAGTGCTACAGCTTCTTCTACGCTGTATGCTTTTGTGCTGTCGATTTTCTCAAGAGCAGCACGAAGTTGTTTGCTTTTTTTAGCCATTTTCTATTCTCCTTGTAAGTGGTTCAATCGATTTTCATCTCCCACGTCACTTCTCGAAATGATGAAGTCTTGCGGGTTATATTGGGGGTGTTATTGATTAGTCAACAACAGTGAATCCCATAGAACGAGCAGTACCTTCGATCATACGCATTGCAGACTCTACGTTTGCTGCGTTCAAATCTGGCATCTTAGTTTCTGCAATTTCTTGTACTTGTGCACGAGTAACTGTAGCAACTTTAGTTTTGTTAGGTGTACCTGATCCTTTTTCAACACCTGCAGCTTTTTTCAAAAGAACAGCGGCTGGTGGTGTTTTAGTGATGAAAGTAAATGATTTATCTTCGTAAACTGAGATAACAACTGGAATGATCATACCAGCTTGGTCAGCTGTACGAGCGTTGAACTCTTTTGTGAATCCCATGATGTTGATACCAGCTTGACCAAGAGCAGGTCCAACTGGTGGAGCTGGTGTAGCTTTACCAGCAGGGATTTGCAATTTTACAAGTTTTTCGACTTTTTTAGCCATTTTTAAATCCTCCTTTGTGGTTTTGGCGGTAATTAGAGATTTTTACCTCCCACAAGTATGCTTTTCACATACCCATCTATTATACACTATTTATCTAGAATTGCAAGAGAAAAGTTTATTTTTTATACTCAATGAAAATCAAAGAGCAAACTAGGAAGCTAGCCGCAGGCTGTACTTGAGTACGGTAAGGCGACGCTGACGTGGTTTGAATTTAATTTTCGAAGAGTATTAATCGACGTAATCTCCACCTTCAAACCCATAGTATTCTTCCAAGCTGAGACCAGTCTCAGCAATTTCTTTAGCTTCTTTTCCGACATAACGAAGGTGCCATTCCTCAGCCATATAGCCTGTTTCCTTTTCCTTACCTTTGAGATAACGGACAACAAAGCCATAATCAGCAGCATGGTCCAAGAGCCATTGTGCCGCCTTCTCTTCTGTCACCAAATCACCATTTGTCCCAATCACATCAAAGGCTAAGCCTGTCTGGTGTTCGCTATAGCCAGGACGAGCAGAATAACGGTCGGCAGCTTCTTTCCCATCTTGATTGACATAATCTTGATAGAGCTTGGTCTGAGTTTCATAACTTCTAAAGCCACTGTAATGATCGCTGATTGGGAAACCTGCCTCTTGCATAGCTTTTATGAGTTTGAGCAACTCAGCCTTGGCTGTTGGATTTTCCCCTGGATTATAGTCTTTAGACAATGGGTAGTGTTTATTGGCTACGATGATTTCATCGTATTTCCCTTGTATGCTATAGTAGTCTCCTTTATTAACCACTTCTGCTTTTTTCTGAGCAGCTCCTTGAGATTTACTGCCGGCTGTTCCATCAGCTTTAGCTGTTTGTTCTGTCTTAGCTGCGCCATCTTCATTTTTTGTTTTTTCTTGTGAACAAGCTGCTAGACTCAAGGCTAGCAAGGCTGTCAAGATAAGGTATCTTTTCTTCATTTCTACTCCTTTATTCTAATAGTTTATCTACTTCTGATGATAAACGTTCGACTAATCTTTTAATCTCATCCGGTTTTGCTTGGCAGGTTTCTGCTGTCATTTCTTCAAAAGGAACCCACCAAACTGGCCCACGCCCCTTGAGTCCGTGACCATTCATATCACCTGTTCGTCTAGGAAACAGATGCCAATGAAGATGGGCATCACCATTTCCTAGCAGTTCGATATTCATTTTCTCAGCAGCAAAAGACTTGGCAACTGCCTCTTGGACCACACTCATTTCTTCTAGAAAACGGAGTTTCGTTTCCTTTTCTAAATGGTGCAATTCGGTGACATGTTCTTTGGATAGAAAAAGACTATATCCTGCAAAATACTGGTGGTCTCCAACCACAAAATAGCCTGTTTCCAACTCTCTTACAAAGTAAGGATTTTCCCCAGCCTTGATCAGCTCAATTCTCTGGCAAATCAGGCACATATTAGTCTACCAATGCGCTCTTAAGATAGGCATCAACCATACGCTCCGTTGCAACCACCGAGTCAATATGAGTGCGCTCATAAGAGTGGCTAGACTCGATACCAGCACCAAGAAGGGCGTGTTTGACCTCTGCCCCTGCAGACATGGCTGCTGAAGCGTCCGATCTATAAAATGGATAGATATCCAATTTAAATGGAATATCCTGCTCTTTCGCCAAAGCCACCAAGTGTTGACGGAAGTCATAGTGATAAGGACCTGAAGCATCCTTGACACAGATAGACACTGTGTACTCGTCTGTCTGCTGATCATCCCCCATAGCTCCCATATCCACAGCCAGATATTCTACTACCTGGGCAGGAATATTAGAGTTGGCACCGTGACCTACTTCTTCAAAAACTGAAAAAGCAAAATGGGTTGTTACGGGTAATTCAACCTTCTCTTCCTTATAAACACGAAGCAGGTTAAGCAAAATCGCTGCACTGACCTTATCGTCCAAATGACGAGATTTGATAAAGCCTGTCTCTGTCACGACAGTTCGTGGGTCAAAGCTGATAAAATCACCGACTTCAATTCCCAAGACACGAGTTTCTTTTTCATTAGTTACTTTTGCATCCAAACGCACTTCCATATTGTCCTGCGTGCGTTCTGCAGTTCCTGCATCCTTGTAGACATGGCAAGAGGTCTGGTGGATAAGGATGGTTCCGGATACCGTTTGACCTGTGCTAGCTACATGAACGGTACAGTTTTCTCCTTCAATCATGTTCCAAGGAAAACCACCGATACGGTCCAATTTGAGACGACCATCTGGTTTGACAGCACGGACAATAGCCCCCAGCGTATCTACATGGGCAGTCACATAGCGTTGTTGCTCATCATTTTGACCTTTGATAGTCACATTGACACCGCCCTTGGCTGTACGAACTGGCTGGTAACCGAAACCTTCTAGAGTCTTGACTAAATAGTCCGAAATCTCACGAGTGAAGCCCGTTGGTGATGCAATAGCTGTCAGTTCTTTGATATATTCTACTGTTTGATTCATTTCTTCACCTCTTTTGCTACCTATTATAACACATTTATCATCGGATAAAAAAAGAAAATCACTCCTGTAGCCTTGACTACAAAAGTGATTTTATACTCAATGAAAATCAAAGAGCAAACTAGGAAACTAGCCGCGGGCTGTACTTGAGTACGACAAGGCGACGTTGACGCGGTTTGAATTTGATTTTCGAAGAGTATTAGTGATTATTCCATTTCAAAAACATCACTTTCTTGCTTATTTGGTAGAACCAATGAGAGCAAGATTCCAACGATGGCTGGCACCAACCATGGAAGAGATGCCTTGGCAAAAGGAAGAGCATTGACAAGATTTGCAAGAAACTCAACCTTAAATGAGCTTCCTAGTACGCTTGCAATGGCAATAGCTGTAACCACAGCAATTGTCAACTGCATACCTGGTTTTGAAAGGGCAACAAATTTGTTCACAATAACAATCATAACGATGGCAATCGTGATTGGGTACAAGATAACTAGTACTGGAATTGAGTACTTGATAATTGCACTCAAACCAAGATTTGCAATGGCAAATCCAATCAAGGTAAAGACTGTTGCATAAACCTTGTAGCTGATTTGTGGGAAACGTCCGTTAAAGAACTCCGCTGTTGACACAATTAGACCAACTGTTGTTGTGAAGCAGGTTACAGTAACCATAGCTGCAAGGAAGAGTTGAGCTGTTGAACCAAAGATTTCTTGAGTAGCTTGTGACAAGATATAAACACCTGGCGTTCCACCCTTCATCGCTTCAGCTGGTACTGGGAAATGATTTCCAAGGAAACCTAAACCGATGTAAAGAGCGCTGAAGGCAAGGGCAACAACGATACCAACAACCCAAATAGTCGAAATGTATTCTTTCTTACTTGAAAATCCAAGTTGCTTCAAGGTTTGAACTGCGATTACGCTAAAGGCAACTGAGGCAAGGGCATCCAAGGTATTGTAACCTTCTAGGAAACCTGTACCAAAGGCAGAAGCTTGATAAGCATCTGAAGCAACTTGAGGACTTGTTCCACCGTATTTGAAAGCTCCTAGAACAACCAAGATAACAATCAAAATCGCAAAGACTGGCGTTAAGATACGGCCGATACGGTCCAAGATTTTTGATGGATTAAGCGAAATCAAATAGGCTGCCGCAAAATACAGAACCGTAAAGACAATCAAGCCAAGACCTTTATTTGCATCCGACAAAAGAGGGCTAATCCCTACCTCGTAAGCTGTTGTAGCTGTACGTGGGATGGCAAAGAATGGGCCAATTGACAAGTAAAGAACTGAGAGGTAAAGAGTCGCAAACCAAGGAGCTATCTTTGTTGAAATCTCGTAGATATATCCTTTAGGATTGAGCGTTCCAATAATAAGAGTCAAGACGGCGATACCGACACCTGAAAAGACAAAACCTGCGATGGCAGGAAGAAAATGTTCTCCAGATAGAGCACCTAGAGAAGGCGGAAAAATCAAGTTCCCCGCACCAAAAAATATTCCAAACAGGAGCAAGCCTGTTAGGGCACCTTTTTTAGCCATGAAAATCTCCTTCATATTTATAAAATACTGACCTAGTATATCATGAATACGAGTATGAAAAAAGCTTCACGAAGTAAATATTGAATGTTTTCAAGATTCTCAAAAATGAGAATTGTCTAAAAATAAAACTCTCCTACCCAGTCCATACCGAGTAGGAGAAAATCTACTGTTTAAAGTTCTTCAAAGGCTAACATGCCACCCTGAACATTGATAACCTCATAACCTTGTTCAGCTAGGAATTGACAAGCACGCGCCGATCTCATTCCAGATTTGCAAATAACATAATGCAACTGGTCCTTGTCCAACTGATCAAAGGTATCAGCCAATTGACTAAGCGGTAGGTTGTGGGCACCTTCTAAATGAAGTGTTTCAAACTCATCCACTTCTCGCACGTCCACTAGAGAAAGTTGGTCATTTTGATAAAGCTGGTAAAATGCGTCAAAGGTAATTTCTTTCATTCTTTTTCTCCTAAAATAGTTTTAATTCTTTTTTTCAAATCCGGCACTACTTCTGCCTCAAACCAAGGATTTTTGGCCATCCAGATTTGATTTCGTGGTGAGGGGTGAACTAGAGGAAAATAGTCTGGCAGATAGTCTTTATAGCGTTTTACCCGTTCTGTCACCTTGCCACTGACTTTCTCCTGTAAATAGTAGGCTTGGGCATATTGCCCAATCAAAAGGGTTAACTGAATATCTGGTAATTCTTGCAAGAGCTGCGGGTGCCATTTTTCAGCAAAACCTGCTCGCGGTGGCAAATCACCTGACTTGCCATGCCCTGGAAAGTAGAAATCCATGGGTAAAACCGCAAAACAACCTGAATTGTAAAAGGTATCTTCATCTACACCTAGCCAGTCTCTCAGGCGGTCCCCACTTTTGTCCTTCCAGTAAAGCCCTGCTTCTTGGGTTTTAAGTCCCGGTGCCTGACCGACGATATTGATGCGAGCAGTCTTTGGCGCTGCAAAGAGAGGCTCTATTCCGCGCTCGGTATAGCTGGCATTCTGCGGATCCGCCATGATAGCCTGCTTTATTCTTTCGATTTGAGACATCTACTTTCCCTCCAAAAAGAAGTCTAAGCATAGCATCTCAGACTTCTATCGTTTTATTTGATCAATTCGTAAATAGCTTCGGCATAGATTGCTGCTGCTCGGAAAAGATCGTCCAAGGCGATAAATTCATTAGCTTGGTGCATGGTGTCAATAGAGTCTGGGAACATGGCACCATAGGCAACACCTCGTTCTAGCAGGCGACCAAAGGTACCACCACCGATAACTTGTTCATGACCTTTAAGGCCAGTTTGTTTTTCATAAACATTCAACAAGGTTTGTACAAGCGGATCTTCCATTGGCACATAGTGAGGGGTGTGACCGTGTTCAGAAAGGCTAACAGAAGCAACTGGCAAGTTTTCAAGGATTGACTTGATTTGCTCTGGACTTGTTCCTTTTGGATAGCGGATGTTGAGGGCAATGGTATTGTCAGCGCTTGTTTCATCAAAGCGGAAGACACCCGCATTCATAGACAGAGCACCCATCTTTTCATCCACATGAGCAATCTTGAGATTTTCCCCCTCATGGTCATTCAAAAGAATTTTTCCAGCGATGTCAAGGTAGTCTTTTGCTGGACCAGCAAAGTCAAACTGGCTGAGGAAGAGGGCCAGGTAAGTTGCACCATTGACACCTGAAGCAGGCATAGCACCATGGGCTGATTTACCAATAATCGTCACCTTGTATTGGCCAGTTTCTTCTTGAATTTCTCCTCTGAGCTTGTGTTCTGCAACAAAGGCATCTAGTTTGGCTTGCAAGTCAGCCAAGTCACCTGAAACAACTGCTGTTGCTGACTCAGGTACCATGTTTTCACGTAAGCCACCCGTAAAGCTGTGAAGACGAGCGGCACCATTGTTTTCTCCTGCAAAGTGGAGGTATTCTGTAATGTTTCCTTTTTCACCATTGATGATAGGGAACTCAGCATCTGGGGAGAAACCGAAGTCTGGTTTTGCAAGTCCTACATGTTCAAAATAGTAATCCATGTCTGCCCAGCCTGATTCTTCATCAGTTCCGACAATAAAGCGAACTTTCTTAGAAGTTGGAAGGCCCAATTCTTTGATGATTTTCAAACCATAGTAACAAGCTGTTGTAGGACCCTTGTCATCTGAAGCACCACGCGCGTAGAGGCGACCGTCTTTGATAGTTGGTGTATAAGGATCCGTGTTCCAACCGCTACCAGCTGGCACTACGTCCATGTGGGCAAAGATTCCGAGAACTTCTTCTCCATCACCAAACTCGAAGTGTCCTGCATAGTTATCAACATTTTTAGTTGGATAGCCATCGCGGTCTGCGATTTCAAGGAATTTTTCTAAGGCTTTTACTGGACCAGGCCCAAATGGATGCTGGGCATCAGCCTTGCTGTCATCACGTTCTGAGTTGATTTCCAAAAGGCTAAACAAGTCAGCCAAGAGGTCTTCTTTGCGTTTTTCTACTTCTGCTGTAAAATCAATTGCTGTCATATTATCTTCCTTCTATCTTTTCTCGATGATTTCATCTACTGGCAAGCGGTAGCTTGGTTCTAATTTCTCGTCCGTATACCCCACTGTAATCAAGAGTTCTGGGCGGAAACGTTCTTCGATATCCAAAACTTCGTTGACTTTTGATTTGTCAAAACCAAGGATCATATTTGAGCCAATTCCTTGATCTGTAAGAGCGAGAATCAAGTTCATAGCAACCAAACCTGCATTGAGGGCTAGGTAGTCACTGACCTGTTGTTCATTGTAACGGGCAAATTCCGCAGGCAAATTTTTCATAAAGTATTGAAGTTGTTCTTCTGAGAAATTGTTAGCACCTCCAACTCGGGCAATCTTACGAGCACGTTTGGCAAGGTCTGTATCCGTAAACAGGGCAATGGTTACAGGCGCTGATGATACCTGCTCAAAGTTGGAACCGTAAGCCAACTTTGCCAATTCAGCATTTTTCTCACGAACCACCACAAATTTCCAAGGCTGGCTATTGTGGGCACTTGGAGCCAAGGTTGCAATTTCGATAGCCGTACGCACATCTTTAGGATCCACTGGCTTATCAATGAACTGCTTGGTCGCATGACGTTTTTTATTTAATTCAAGAAATTTCATAATCGATTTCCTTTTCTAATTCTACTGCTTCCATTCTACCATAATTTGAAAGAGCTTGCAGGGATTTTTCATGATTAAGTTTTTTTATCACAGCCATAAAAAATATATATTGGTTCATCGGGAAAGTTTCTGATAAACTAGCAGATAACTTACATTTGAATGGAGACATTATGAAAAAATTTAGCCTATTACTAGCCATCCTCCCACTTTTAGTTGCCTGTGGAAATCAAGCTACACCTAAAAAGACTAACCCTCAAAAGACAATCGTCGTTGCTACCGCTGGTGATGTGCCGCCATTTGACTACGAAGATAAGGGCAATCTAACAGGCTTCGATATCGAAGTTCTGAAAGCAGTGGATGAAAAACTCAGCGACTACGAGATTCAATTCCAAAGAACCGCCTGGGAAAGTATCTTCCCAGGACTTGATTCTGGTCATTATCAAGCAGCAGCTAATAACTTGAGTTACACAAAAGAGCGTGCTGAAAAATACCTTTACTCACTCCCAATTTCGAACAATCCCCTCGTACTTGTCAGCAACAAGAAAAATCCTCTGACTTCACTTGACCAAATCGCTGGCAAAACAACGCAAGAGGATACTGGAACTTCAAACGCTCAATTCATCAATAACTGGAATCAAAAACACACTGACAATCCCGCTACTATCAATTTTTCTGGAGAGGATATCGGTAAACGAATCTTAGACCTCTCTAACGGTGAATTTGATTTCCTAGTTTTTGACAAGGTATCGGTTCAAAAGATTATCAAGGACCGTGGCTTAGACCTCTCAGTCGTTGATTTACCTTCTGCCGATAGCCCCAACAACTATATTGTTTTCTCAAGCGACCAAAAAGAGTTTAAAGAGAAATTTGATAAAGCGCTCAAAGAACTCTACCAAGATGGAACCCTTGAAAAACTCAGCAATACTTATCTAGGTGGTTCTTACCTTCCAGATCAATCTCAATTACAATAATACTCTTCGAAAATCTCTTCAAACCACGTCAGCTTTATCTGCAATCTCAAAGCTGTGCTTTGAGCAACCTACATCTAGCTTCCTAGTTTGCTCTTTGATTTTCATTGAGTATAAGATATACTAAAAGCGATTGGACCAGCCAATCGCTTTTTTAGTTTGCATTGGTTATTTTAGGAAACTCTTACAAAAAATCAAAAAAATTCTTCACATCTTCTACATACCCATGCTTTTCTATTAAGCTTGCTAATAGTTCCAGATTGTGCCCCTGATAGTTATCTTCACGACGTAGTTCTTCATACATTTCGATAAAGGGAAGCCCCTTGGACTTGGCCAATTCCAACTCCGCTTCGTAGTCATAAGCGACTTTACGAAATAGGATATTTACCAATTCCCCATCTTCAACTTCTATCACGGCATACTGGGCACGGTGATTTTTTAACGCCTCCCAATTAAAATAGGGCATGCCAATCGACCCTGGATTGATGACTTGTTGCCCTTGACTGCCGTAGCGAAGCAACTGCTTGTGGACATGACCATAGATTGCCACGTCGGTTTCCTCATCTAGTAGTTGATCAAATTTATCTGTATCATTCCCAACCAGTAGGTCCCCACCATAGTTTTTGTCAGGTAAATTATGAGAGATAGAAAAGCGCAGCCCATCAACTTCTTTCTTTTCCAGCAAAGGCAAGTTTCGTAGCCATACAATCGTTGCAGGATCCATTCGCTCCATCAAAAACTGGGTCATTCGCATTGATTGGATTTCTTGTGGATCTTCCAAACCGTATTCACCATCCAAGGCCTCAAGGACACAATCATCCCAATTTCCTCGAACACTGGCTGTGATAGGAAGGTCCTTTAGCAGGGCTACCAAGTCATTTGCACCTGGACCAGGAAGAAAAATATCTCCCAGAAGCCAGTATTCACTGACTCCTTGATTTTTAGCATCTGCAATCACTGCTTCTAGCGCCGTCGCATTGCCATGAATATCTGATAAAATTGCGATTTTATGGTTCATTGTGTTCTCCTTCTGTTTGATAATCTACTCTTTCTTCCGCTACTTGAGCTAATTCCATTGCCTCCTGCGGGTTCAACTTCCTCTGCACAGCTTCTGCTACTACTCTTGGTACTCCAACTTCGACAATCTCATCCACACTGGCTTCCTTGATTTTGGTCAGAGACTTGAAATGCTTCATGAGATTCTGCTTGCGTTTAGGTCCCAGACCGTCAATTCCATCCAGTTGTGATGAAAAGGAATTTTTGGAGCGCAGTTGGCGATGGAAAGTGATAGCAAAGCGGTGCACCTCATCTTGAATGCGTTGGAGGAGAAAAAATTCCTGAGAATTTCGAGATAACTCCACCACCTCAAGCGGATCTCCAAAGAGCAATTCATGGGTTTGGTGCTTGTCATTTTTTTGCAAACCTGCAATGGGAATATCCAGACTCAGTTCTTCTTGAATGACCTGCTTGGCGATATTGACTTGACCTTGTCCCCCATCAATCACAATCAAATCTGGAGGAGTCAAACCATCACGCTGCACTTTACTATAGCGTCTGCGAATGACTTCTCTCATACTAGCATAGTCGTCTGGCCCGACTACGGTCTTGATTTTATACTTACGGTAATCTTTTTTACTTGGTTTGCCGTTAACAAAGACCACCATGGCTGAAACAGGACTGGTCCCCATGATGTTGGAGTTATCGAAGGACTCGATGCGAACTGGGGTCGGGATTTGGAGTAAGCGACCAAGATTTTCAATAGCCCCTTGGGTCTTTTCAACAGATTTCTCTAGCAGGTTGAATTTCTGCTCTAGGCTGACACGGGCATTCTTTATAGCCAGATTAACCAGTTGTTTTTTCTCTCCACGTTGGGGTTTGAGAATCTTGGTATCCACCAAGGCCTTGACTGCTTCTTCATCGATATCCTGCGGAATCAGCACCTCATTGGGAACCAGGTGAGATTTTTCTTGATAGAATTGTCCCACATAGGTCAAGAAATCCTCATCTGGATCATTGTAGTAGGGGAAGAGATTGACATCTCGCTCAATGAGCTTGCCCTGACGAACAAAGAAAACCTGAACACACATCCAGCCCTTGTCCACATAGTAACCAAAGACATCCCGATTTTGGAGATCCTTGGCCATAACCCTTTGCTTGGTCCGAAGCGTTCCAATGGCCTGAATCAAGTCACGGTATTCCGCAGCACGTTCAAACTCCATACTTTGAGCTGCCTTTGCCATCTTTCCCTTGAGGTCATCGATGATTTTGTCATCCTGTCCTTTTAGGAAATCAGAAACCTCCTGAGCCATGGACTGGAAATAAGCCTCATCCTTCTTACAGATGGTGTGGGCCATACATTGACCGATATGGTAGTAAAAACAGACCTTAGAAGGTGGATTGGTACACTTGCGAAAAGGGAAAATTCGATCCAAAAGTCGCTTGATTTCATTGGCTGCCCCCACATCTGGATAAGGGCCAAAGTAGAGACCACCGTCTTTTTTGACTTGACGGGTGATAATCAAACGAGGATAACACTCATTGGTGATTTTGATGAAAGGATAAGACTTATCATCCTTGAGCATGATATTGTATTTGGGCTTATTTTCCTTGATTAGGTTGATTTCTAGGAGAAGGGCCTCAATATTGGACTCCGTAACGATAAATTCAAAATCCACAATTTCAGATACCAGAGCCTCTGTCTTGGTATCGTGACTTCCACGGAAATAAGACCTCACGCGGTTACGTAGATTTTTAGCCTTTCCTACATAGATAATGGTGCCGTTTTTATCCTTGTGAATGTAACAACCAGGGCTGGTCGGCAAGAGCTCTAGTTTTGATTTAATCAAGTTGTTCATAGTTCCATTATAGCAAAAAAGTAGGGAAAGATAGTCCCCTACTCATTGGTCTCATATAATTTTCGAAGGTTTGCAACATCCTCTTCCTGAATACCATAAAAGGAACCTGCAGGTTGCATCACAGACTTCTCATCTGTATGGTCCAAGCCAATCGCATGCCCCAACTCATGTTCTGCCGTATGGACAACACGCTCATAGGAATAGCCATAGTCAGGATTGGACAGATAATAATGATTCAACCGCACCGTTACAGACAAGAATTGCCCCGTCAAGAGATTGGTCTGACTTTCAGCCTCTCCTGCCACAGGAGTGTTTCCGTCGTTCATCTCAGTAGCCAAGATATCCGCCTTGCTGGACTCAGTCACAAGTTCAAAGTTAAAAGCACCAGTTTGATTCCAATTCTGAATTGCTTCTACATAAGCCTCTTGAAAGCGTGAATCCATCTGAGGATCCAAGTAAATACGAGCAGAAGCCTGTGGCCACCTTCCTTCAGAATGCTGGTGGCTATCTGTCTGGTTTAACTTAGGCAGTTGCCCTGTTTTTTCCCATTGGTCAATGCTTTGTTGACCAATCTTTACCGACCGCTCTGCCTGTTTCAGCGCTCCTTGGAAATCCCCGTTCAGATACCAGAGAAATCCAAAAGCAAGAGTGCATAAAAATAAAACAATCCAAACCAAGCGCCAAAACAAACGCCAAATAAAAGAAAAGAAAGCCCCTATTAAACGAAAAAGCCAGCGCATGTCTCTCCACCTTTCTAGCAAATAAAGGCTATTTTACTAAAACAAGCTGAAAGAAAGCTAAATACTGGCTTTTCCATCTTAACGTCCTAATATTTTTTTGACTAACTGAATAGCTTTGTATTTTAAAGGCGATGGATGATAACGGAAAGTACCTGCTTTACGTACAATATAGCCATTAAAATTTTGTTTAAAACGCAAAACGCCATCACTACCATCAAAAATTCCTTGAATCCCTAGGAAGTTGTATTGATGGATATTTCGTTGCATTGTCTGCTTCATCGCATGATATTGAAGTAGAAATGGAGCTGAGAACTTCTGATACTCTGCGTACGACCCACCAAACAAGTAGGTTGCCTCTGTATTTGTGTAGATTATCAAAGCACAAGCTAGAGCAACATTGCCAGACTCACTATCCAAGCTAGTTAGAAAATCTTTTTTCTTTTGCAAGGCTTGATATTGCTGATGAAATTGTTTCGACTTCTTGTCAAGACTAGCCATCTTCACATTTAAAGCATCTATGGACTGTTGCGGATTGACTTCAGCAATTAGGAAATCCGCCTTATCTCCAAACATATCATACAATTTAAAGTAATAATCTAAATTCTTATCCTCAAAACCTTGTCTTTTACCTGTTTCTTCAATAATTTTTTTGAACGTTGGAATTTCTTCCCGTTCTGCATTTCGAATAAGAATATTAAAATCAAAGGCCGACTGAATGTTGCGAATACTATTTTTATTAAAGGATTTCAATAAGGAAACAGCATCATAATCTTTCAAATCTTTGATGTAATGCCAGCTGACTTCTCCATTAGGATAACCCGTTGTCAATCCATCAAATTGATAACCTAAATCAGTCAAATCTTGAATAATACTTTTTTTCTCAGTATCTATTGGATTACCTTCACCATCAAAAGTTTGATAAGTTTCATAAGGTTTTACAAGCAACTCTAATACACCATTTTGCTTGGCATATTCTTTTAACTCTTCATAAAAAACTGGAAGGGCATCTTGTTGGGTATAAATCGGCCCCGAATTAATCTCCATATGTAGACCACCCAGCATGGGCAAGCTATAAACCATAGCTGCAACTTGAATCTCTCCTTCCTGTTTCAAAGCAAGGTAAACAATTCGAGCCCCTCTTTTTTCTAACAAGTCCCCCATTTGAACGGATTGCATAAAGGAACGAGAAGAAACCTGATCAGAATAAGCCTGAAACTCTTCTTTCGTGAGTGTAATTAGTGCCATATACTTACTTTCTATGTTTTTTTCTTAATGTTTTACGGCAATCAAGAGCAAGTCTTAACAGAGGATAGAGAGGATGAGTGGGCATTGTAAATTCACCCAAGTATTCTTCAATCGTTGGATTAAAATTAGCTTTAAAACGATAGAGTCCACCATCTAAAGCATTCTCGACGCCTCCTAAATTTTGCCATAAAATGCCACGTTCAAAGGAATATCGAGCTGTCTCATACCAAGTCAAAATAGGAGCTTTATAACGTCTAAAATCTTCATCCATTCCTGCGTATAGATTGACAGAAGTTTGTCCGAATTCTAAAGTCAAGGTAGCTGCTAAGGGAACTCTTGCTTGACCTGCATCCATATATTCCTGCAAGAAAGTCAATTCCTCTAACAAACGTTCTTTTTCCTTCTTCTGCGCTTCTACTTTTGAAGTTCGAGTCGACTCAGTAAAGGTCTCTTCCAAGGCTCTGTTTTTCGCTAACTGTTCTTCTAATTCTTGCGAACGTTTAGAGACATCCAAGGTTGCCAACGTGATGTAGGCCTTGTCCTTAAAATTATCTAACAACTTTTTATAATAGGCTTCATTCCTCAAATGAATCTCTTTCCGCTTCTCGGTTTTTTTCATCAAAAAGGAAAAGGACTCCAATAATTCAGTTCCACCAAATTGAATCTCTACACCCTTATTCCGTGCTGTTCGAATAGCCTGTTTTGTTGATTTGGAAAGTTTATCTTCTTCAAAATTTTCCTTGTATATTTTCGCCTGAATACGAGGCTGAATGGTGTCCCCCATTTCCTCTGTTTTTCCTGACCACCTTACTCCCATTTGTTGCAAACTATCAATAATAGCCAGATTTTCAGGATATTCTGTTTTTTCCTGATTGATTAAACTTTGAGACAGGCAAATACTTGGATCAAAAGTCACAAAAATAGCTCTCTTGCTACGAGCATAAGACTTAATGGACTGAATGACAAAACTCAAGAGTTCTGTATCCCTATAATCCAATATGGGACCTCTTGGAATATAAAACATTTTATACCCCAAAGGTAGAGACTTTATGAGAATACTAGCCACAGCCAGTAAGTTCTCCCCTTCATAGACACCAAGTCTCTCATAATTCCAATCAGATTTCACTTTTTCCCAAGCACTGCTTTGTAATACATTAGCTAATTCATGGTCTTTGACAAACTGATCATATTCTAATGTGGGAATGCCAATTTTATAACGGTACATTTCCTACTCTCTTTCCTCCAGTATCTTATTACTATTCTACTACTTTCGTTTGAAAAGTCTAGTGAAAACATATTTTAGTTCTCCCCCTATGCTGAAGTTCAAACTAACTCAATCTCTCTTCTAATTTGAAATCAATTGGTAGGATTGCTAAAAATCTTTCCAATTGTTTTTCCCAGTAGTACCATTCGTGAGTTCCAGCACTATGGCTATAGGTCACATCAAAGTCCAGTTTTTTGAGATTTTTCACTGCGAGATTATTGGCTTCGTACAAGAAATCTTGCTCGCCACACCAAGCCCAAAGCTTGATCTGTTTATCTGATTTTTTAGCCAGACTTTCAAGAGAATAAGGACTAGCTGTCCAATCTTTAATCTCCCCAAACACACCTCTCCAATAAGCTGGTGTTCCCAAATTTTGGCTTTCAGGAGAAAAATCTTGAAAGCTAAGGGCGCCTGAAAAACTAGCTGCGTGAGAAAAACGATTTGTTGCAAGAGCCAATTTGAAACAGCCATAACCTCCCATAGAAAGACCAGCGATAAAGGTCTTTTCACGCTTGCTAGTCATATTAGGGAAGAAACGTTTCAAAACCTGTGGCAATTCCTCTGCTAGAGCTGTGTAGTAATCAAAACCATACTTAGTATCAGTGTACCAACCATTGCTGGTATTGGGCATGACAACGATGAGATTGGTTCCTCGAAGCAAGCGTTCTACGTTGGTTCGCTTGAGCCAACTGTTATGATTGCCAGACATCCCGTGTAAAAGATACAAAATAGGGATATCTTTACAATCTGCTTCTTCCACTCGATTGGCATCGGGGTAGAGGACATTCACTCCCCACTCCATATCCAAGATTTGTGAGTAATACTCGATTTTCATTACTGCCATGATTTTCTCCTTCTATTTTCCGATAAGAAAAAGCCGAAATTCGACTTTCCCTCTGTTTATTTCAATGATTATTTTGCTTCCATAACCACTGGTAAAACGGCTGGACGACGTTTAGTTTGATCAAAGAGGTACTTGGTCAGAGTATCACGAACCTTCCCTTTGAGATCTGCCCAGTCAAAGTCATCTCCTTGAAGATAGTCTTCTACCGTTTGGTTAATCAATTCTGAACTTTCACGGAGAATATCGCGGCTCTTCTTAAGATAAACGAATCCACGCGTGTGAACACGGGCCTTGGCCACAATTTTCTTCTCACGACGGTTAACGGTAATTGCTACGATGAAAATACCATCCTCTGACAAGACCTTACGGTCACGAAGGACTACATTACCAACATCACCAATGGCATTCCCGTCAATCAAGACATCGCCCGCCGAAACTGCGCCAGCTGGGACAAAGTCCCCATTCTCATAAGCCATGCTGGTTCCCTTTTTAGGAATGAAAATGTGTTCTGGCAACATCCCAACTGCCATAGCAGCCTTAGCATGGGCATCCAACTCACGGTATTCACCTTGAATTGGGAAGAGATACTTAGGTTGCAAGAGATTGATCATCAACTGCAAATCACGCGCATTTCCATGACCTGACACACGCAAGCTTTGGGTGATCAATTTAACAACCCCGCCAGCTTGGTAAATCATGTTTTCCACACGCGCCATGACTGCTTCTTTGGCGATAGATGGAGTCGTTACGATATAGACCAGGTCACCGTCCTTGATTTCCACATAACGGTGGCGACCAATCGACATCTTGCGAAGACCATTAATTGGCTCACCCATACGACCTGTCTCAAGGATAATTAACTCATGGTCTTCAAAACGAGACATATCTTTTGGCTTAATCAAAAGACTTTCGTTAGCTAGAGACAATTTCTTGAGACGAATAGCAGTACGGACGATATTTTCAATATCAAATCCTGTCAAAACGACACGACGACCTGTTGCATCCGCAGCGTCAAACACCTGCTGGATACGAGAGAGGTTGCTGGCTACTGCCGCAACGATAATACGTCCCTCCCAGTCCGCAATGGTTTGGGTGATTTCATCCCCAACTTCACTTTCACTAGCCACTTGAACATTGCTATCTGCATTGGCTGAATCACTGAGCAGAGCTAGAACTCCGTCACGACCGATTTCTGCCAAACGAGCAAAGTCTGTCGCATAAGATTCACTAGCTGTCTGGTCAAATTTGAAGTCCCCTGTATAAACAATGCTATCCTCAGACGTCTTCAAGACCACACCCAGACTCTCTGGGATAGAGTGGGTCGTACGGAAGAAGGAAACCACAGTCCCTCCAAAATCAATCTCCGTATTCTCATCAATGACATGGAAATCATTGAATTTCTTAACCGCATCATTTCCTTTAACAAAGAGTTTGGCCAACTCAATGGTCAACTCAGACCCAAATACAGGTACCTTAGCTTCAGCCAAGAGATAAGGCAGTGCACCAATGGCATCCGCATGCCCGTGGGTCAAGAAGACTCCAGCGATACGGTCGCTATTTTCAAAAAGGTAGTCCATATTTGGAATAACTACGTCCACCCCTAGTTGTTCATTTTCAGGGTATTTTAGACCTGCATCCAAAACGAAAATAGACCCGTCGATTTCAGCGATATACATATTTTTCCCGTTTTCACGTACACCACCAAGTGTTGTTAGACTGATATTACTCATTTTTCCTCCGAAAGCTTAGTTTATCTTGATTATAGGGTTGCTTGCCCTCTTATTCTAAAAGCACTATTACTTTTAGCCGAATCTTTTCCTACCATTATACCATTTTTTTGATGATTTTCAAAATGAAGATTTGTTTTCAAAAAAGAGCTGGTTGCCCAACTCTTTCCTAACTTCTACTCTTTTTCCATTAAAAAGTCATAAATTTCTTGCACGGTACCTAGTGCCATCATTTCTTGGTCTTTAACGGTTTGTTTGAGATTTTGGTAAATCTGACTTTCTCCTATCTCTCGCTTTGGTGCCTCTTTATTGACTGTCATCACACCATCTGTGATCGTCACAAAACCTAGTTCTTCAAATACTTGAATCATCTTGACCAGCAAGATTTGTTGGATATTAAGATAAGCTGCCAAATCTTTCAGCTTATAACGAATATCAAACTCTGGAAACTGATAAATGGTCTTGTACAATTTGGCAAACTGTTCTCTAGTCCCATAACCTGTTAGGTAGTAGGCCTTGTCGATGTCGTTTTTGAAATAGACGGCTGAGAAATGTTGCTCCTGAAAAATGGTTTTCAGCAGGGTAATATCCTCAGGAATGGTTTTCACGACAACAGCTTCACTAGTCGCTAAATCTGGCACTTCTCCAGCAAAATCCAAGACTGGAACTCCCTCTGGCAAGGTGGTATTCTTCCCACGAATATTAAAGAGTTGAACACCCTCCACACGCGCATCCACCATCATCAACTGAAGAGCGGTTTGGCCATTCCATTGGTTGACAGACAATTTGACTGCTAACTCTAGATTCTTGGTTTGAGCAAACTCCGTTGCCCATCTGCCTTGTCCAAATGCCACCACTTCAAAACTGGCTTCACCCTTAGAGATTTTCAGTTTGAGATGGGCATTGCCTGCTCCCATAGTACGAGCACTTTCAACCTGAAAATCCTTGATATAAAAGACAGGTTTCTGATTGTCCATTCCAAAGGGAGCTAAACGTTCAAAGTTCTTGACTGTTTCAAGACTCAAAGTCTCCAAATCCAGCTCTTCATCTAGGTTTAACTTATTCTTGCCAGCAGCATCTGCACCTTTTTCACGGACATAGTCTTCTAAAACCTGAGATAAATCTGAGAGTTTCTCAATTTCCAGCGTCATTCCTGCTGCGCCAGCATGACCACCAAATGCAATGAAGAGGTCACGATAAGGATCCAAGGCTTCAAAAATATCGACCGCTTCAACACTACGAGCGCTACCCTTGGCACGACCGTCCTCTATATTAAGAACGATGACTGTCTGCCCTAGTTCTTCCAACAAACGACCAGCCACGATACCCAGAACCCCAGGATTCCAACCTTCCTTAGCCAAAACCTGGACCTTCTTCTCAAAATCCACCATGGTCTTAGCTTCTTCATAGATAGACTGGACGATTTCCTTGCGCTCTTCGTTTTTCTGGTGAATCATAAGGGCAATCTCATGCGCTTCCTCATCATCAAACCCAGTCAACAAATCAATAGCTGGATCGGGATCATCTAAGCGCCCCAAGGCATTTAAACGAGGAGCAATCTGGAAGCCAACCGTTTCTTCTGTTACTTCATTTGTAGCAATTCCAGCCATGTCTAGCATTTCTTGTAGACCAATGCGCTGAGTATGCCCCAACATTTCCAGACCATATTGCACCAAGATACGATTTTCATCCGTCAAGCTCACCATATCCGCAATGGTACCAATAGCAACCAAGTCCAGTAGTTCCACTTGCACTTCTTCTAAAAGGGCACAAGCCAGCTTGAAAGCCACTCCACAACCAGCCAAATATTTGAAAGGATAACTCGCGTCTGGATGCTCAGGATGAACGATAGCATAAGCATCTGGCAGGGTTTCAGGCATGGAATGGTGGTCAGTCACAATGACATCCACTCCCATCGACTGGGCCAATTCAATGGCTTCGTGACCCGCAACCCCATTATCCACTGTCACTATCAAGGAAATTCCCTCTTGCTCGATAAAGTATTTATAAACACTAGCATTGGGACCATATCCATCAGTAAAACGATTAGGCAAGTAAACACGGCACTCGGCACCAAGTTGTTCCAAACTTTCCTTCACAATCGAAGCCGAAGTCATACCATCCGCATCGTAATCTCCATAGATGAGAATATTTTCCCCTTCTTCAATGGCCTGACGAATCCGAGCCACTGCCTTGTCCATATCATGGAGCAGATAAGGGTCGTGCAAGTCCTCCAAGGAGGGTTCTAAAAACTTCTTCAGACTTTCTTCGTCCTGAATCCCTCTCTCAAATAATAACCGAGCTACCTCAGGACCCAGTCCAGCCTTCTTGGCTATCTTTGTAAAATCCGCATCTTCTACCTGCGGGGCAAATTGCCATTCATAAGTAGGTGTTATCAAAAAGACATCCACTCTTTCTAAGAATTCTATTGCTTCATTATAACATGATTTAGGCTTTTTCTCTATCCAGATTGCTTTCTACAAAAATTTTACTAACTTTTTTCTGATATGATTTGACAAGAAAAATCTTTTGGTGTAGAATCATGTTATAAAATCTAACACAAAGGAGATTCCTTATGGCTTTAGTAGAATTTGAACACGTCGAAAAATATTACGGAGACTACCATGCACTCCGCGACATCAATCTCCGTTTTGAAAAAGGACAAGTCGTTGTCCTCCTTGGACCTTCTGGTTCTGGGAAGTCAACTCTTATCCGTACGATTAATGGTTTAGAGGCTGTTGATAAGGGAAGTCTTCTAGTAAATGGTCACCAGGTTGCTGGTGCCAGCCAGAAAGATTTAGTTCCTCTTCGCAAGGAAGTCGGCATGGTTTTCCAACATTTCAACCTCTACCCACACAAAACAGTGTTAGAAAACGTAACACTCGCACCCGTAAAAGTTCTAGGAATTGATAAAAAAGAAGCTGAAAAAACAGCCCAAAAATATTTGGAATTTGTAAATATGTGGGACAAGAAAGATTCTTATCCAGCCATGCTTTCTGGTGGACAAAAACAACGAATCGCCATTGCTCGTGGCCTCGCTATGCATCCTGAACTCCTCCTCTTTGATGAGCCAACATCTGCTCTTGACCCTGAAACTATCGGCGATGTTCTGGCAGTTATGCAAAAATTGGCCCACGATGGTATGAATATGATTGTCGTTACTCACGAAATGGGCTTTGCCCGTGAAGTTGCGGACCGTATCATCTTTATGGCTGACGGAGAAGTTCTGGTGGATACGACAGATGTCGATGACTTTTTCGACAATCCAAGCGAGCCTCGTGCCCAACAATTCCTCAGCAAAATCATCAACCACGAAAGTGACAAAGTAAAATAAGGAGGTCTCTATGAAAAAGAAATTCTTTTTATCAGCATTAGTGATTAGCCTTTTCGGCCTTGCTACTGCAAAACCAGTTCAGGCTGATACCAGTGTCGCAGACATTCAAAAGAGAGGCGAACTGGTTGTTGGTGTCAAACAAGATGTTCCCAATTTTGGCTACAAGGATCCTAAGACAGGGACTTATTCTGGTATTGAAACAGACTTGGCCAAGATGGTAGCAGATGAGCTTAAGGTCAAGGTTCGCTATGTGCCTGTTACCGCGCAAACCCGTGGACCGCTCCTAGACAATGAACAGGTCGATATGGACATTGCAACCTTTACCATTACAGACGAACGCAAAAAACTCTATAACTTTACCAGTCCCTACTACACGGACGCATCTGGCTTTTTGGTCAATAAATCTGCCAAAATCAAAAGCATTGAGGACTTAAACGGAAAAACCATCGGTGTTGCCCAAGGTTCCATTACCCAACGCTTGATTACTGAACTGGGTAAAAAGAAAGGCTTAACCTTTAAATTCGTCGAACTTGGTTCTTATCCAGAATTGATTACTTCCCTTCATGCCCACCGTATCGATGCCTTTTCCGTTGACCGCTCGATTCTGTCTGGCTACATCAGCAAACGCACAGTACTACTAGATGATAGTTTCAAGCCATCTGACTACGGTATCGTTACCAAGAAATCAAATACAGAGCTCAACAACTATCTTGATAACTTGGTCACTAAATGGAGCAAGGATGGTAGTTTACAGAAACTTTATGACCGTTACAAGCTCAAACCATCTAGCCATACCGCAGATTAAGGAGGACACCCTATGACAGATTTATCATCTTGGACAGCCTATTTTCAGGATTTTGGCCAATTTTTCAATGGTTTCCTCTTCACCCTTGCTCTAGCGATTGGATCCTTTATCCTAGCCATGGTTTTGGGCATCTTCTTTGGAGCAATGTCAACCAGCAAACGTCCGATTTTGCGCATTTTGGCTCGCATATTTGTCGAATTTTACCAAAACACTCCTCTCTTGGTGCAGTTTGTTATCGTTTTTTATGGCCTACCTCTTATCAGTGACCATACCATCATGATTCCGATTTATTGGACGACTGTTCTCTGCGTGGGACTCTATCACGGCGCCTACATCGCCGAGGTGATTCGCTCAGGGATTCAGTCTATTCCTAGCGGTCAAATGGAGGCCGCCTTGTCGCAAGGTTTTACTTATATCAGTGCTATGCGCTTGATTATCTTGCCTCAGGCCTTTCGTATCATACTCCCTCCTTTGACCAACCAAATCGTCAACCTCATCAAGAATACCTCGACAGTCGCTATCATCTCTGGAGTCGACTTGATGTTTGTGACCAAGTCTTGGTCGGCTCTCAACGGAAACTACATTCCAGCATTTTTAGGAGCTGCCCTTCTCTACTTTTCTCTGTGCTTCCCTGTTGCCCAGTTTGGTCGCAAAATGGAGCAAGCCAACAAAAAAGCCTATTCACTTTAGGAGGTTACTATGGAATCCATTTTAGAAGTTTTGACCCCAGATAACCTAATCTTTATCTTTAAAGGATTTGGCTTGACCCTCTATATTTCTCTGATCGCCATCGTCCTCTCTACACTTATCGGTACAGTTCTAGCGGTCATGAGAAATGGCAAAAATCCTATCTTGCGCATTATTTCCAGCATTTATATCGAATTTGTGCGTAATGTTCCCAACCTCCTCTGGATTTTCACTATCTTTTTAGTGTTCAAAATGAAATCCACACCAGCTGGTATCACCGCCTTTACCCTCTTTACATCAGTAGCCTTGGCTGAGATTATCCGAGGTGGTCTCAACGCTGTGGACAAGGGGCAATACGAAGCAGGAATGTCACAAGGATTTACCTCTATACAAATCCTCTATCACATCATTCTCCCACAAGCAATCCGTAAAATGCTGCCAGCCATCATTTCTCAGTTTGTAACCGTGATTAAGGATACCAGTCTTCTCTACTCTGTTATCGCCCTACAAGAACTCTTTGGAGCCAGCCAAATTCTCATGGGCCGTTATTTCGAACCAGAGCAGGTCTTCAGTCTGTATATCCTGATTGCCCTCATCTACTTCAGCTTTAACCTAGCCATTTCTAGCCTGTCTCATATGTTAGCAAAACGTTGGCAACAAGCTGCAGAATAAACAGCCACTCTCCAGTTCATTGGAGAGTTTTTTTGATGATAGCAGATATTTATAGACCTCAATTTGACACCATACTTTTTCTATGATAAAATGTAACAAATTTATTTACAACAAATCAAATCTAAATGAAATGGAATTTTTTATGAAATCACTCAAAGGACTACTCTTTATCATAGCTAGTTTTGCCTTGACTATTTTGAGTTGGATGAACACTTCTCCCCAATTCATGATTCCAGGACTAGCTTTAACAAGCCTATCTCTGACTTTTATCCTAGCCACTCGTCTCCCACTACTAGAAAACTGGTTTCACGGTTTGGAGAAGGTCTACACCGTACACAAATTTACAGCCTTTCTCTCCATCATCCTACTAATCTTTCATAACTTTAGTATGGGCGGTTTGTGGGGCTCTCGATTAGCCTCTCAGTTTGGCAACCTTGCCATCTATATCTTTGTCAGTATCATCCTTGTCGCCTATTTAGGCAAATACATCCAATACGAAGCTTGGCGCTGGATTCACCGCCTGGTTTACCTGGCCTATATTTTTGGACTCTTTCACGTCTACATGATGATGGGCAATCGTCTCCTTACATTTAATCTTCTAAGTTTTCTTGTTGGTAGCTATGCCCTTTTAGGCTTACTGGCTGGTTTTTATATCATTTTTCTATATCAAAAGATTGGCTTCCCCTATCTAGGGAAAATTACCAATCTCAAACGCTTAAATCACGATACCAGAGAAATTCAAATCCATCTTAGCAGACCTTTCGACTATCAATCAGGCCAATTTGCCTTTCTAAAGATTTTCCAAGAAGGCTTTGAAAGTGCTCCGCATCCCTTTTCTATCTCAGGAGGTCGTGGTCAAACTCTTTACTTTACTGTTAAAAATTCAGGCGATCATACCAAGAATATCTATGACAATCTTCAAGTCGGCAGCAAAGTAAGCGTAGATAGAGGTTACGGACACATGATCATAGAAGAGGGCCGAGAAAATCAGGTTTGGATTGCTGGAGGTATTGGGATCACCCCCTTCATCTCTTACATCCGTGAACATCCTATTTTAGATAAACAGGTTCACTTCTACTATAGCTTCCGTGGAGAGGAAAATGCAGTTTATATAGATTTGCTCCGTGACTATGCTCAGAAAAATCCAAATTTTGAACTCCATCTAGTAGACAGTAGGAAAGACAGCTATCTTAATTTTGAACAAAAAGAAGTACCCGAACATGCAACCGTCTATATGTGTGGTCCTCTTTCTATGATGAAGTCACTCGCCAAGCAGATTAAAAAACAAAATCCCAAAGCAGAGCTTATTTACGAAGGATTCAAGTTCAAATAACCACTCATATTCTCCTGGAATTCCCCAGGAGTTTTTTCTACGCAAACGCTTAAAAACACTGCCAGATTTCTCTAGCAGTGTTTTGAGTTTCATTTGCTTAGTAAATTGTTCTTTCAGTTTCTACATCGAAGAAGTGTGCTTTGTTCAAGTCAAATCCAAGTTCAACTGTTGCGCCTGTTTGCAAGTAGTCACGAGCATCAACTTTAGCAACAAATTCGTCTTTACCAACTTGGCAGTAAAGGTGAGATTCTGAACCAAGCAATTCTGATACAGAGATAGTCGCTTTTACAACTGATTCTGGGAATGTTTCAAGGAATGCTTCCTCTGCATTCACGTCTTCTGGACGGATACCGAAGATTAATTCTTTACCTTCATAGCCTTTTTCACGAAGAACTTTCAAAGCGCCTTCTGGCACTTTTAAACGGAAACCGTCAGAAACAATTTCGCTACCAACCAGTTTCACGTTGATGAAGTTCATAGCTGGGCTTCCGATGAATCCTGCTACGAATTTGTTAACTGGGTTTTTGTAAACTTCTTGAGGAGAACCAATTTGTTCTACACGTCCGATAGTACCTGTACCAGCAGGGTTCTTAGTTGCTGACATGATAACGATACGGTCTGCAAGTGTCATCGCTTCTGTTTGGTCGTGAGTTACGTAGATAGTTGTAGCTCCGATACGACGGTGGATTTTAGCAATTTCAGCACGCATAGATACACGAAGTTTGGCATCCAAGTTTGACAAAGGTTCGTCCATCAAGAATACTTTTGCATCACGGACAATCGCACGCCCCATGGCAACACGTTGACGTTGACCACCAGAAAGGTCAGCAGGTTTACGTTCCAAGAACTCTTTCAATCCAAGGATTTCAGCTGCTTCTTGTACACGTTTGTCGATATCTTCCTTGCTGTATTTACGCAATTTCAAACCGAAAGCCATGTTGTCATAAACAGTCATGTGTGGGTAAAGAGCGTAGTTTTGGAATACCATGGCGATGTCACGGTCTTTTGGAGCTACGTCGTTGACAACCACGCCATCGATAGATGCAGTACCTTCTGTGATGTCTTCAAGACCTGCAATCATACGGAGAGTAGTTGATTTACCACATCCTGAAGGTCCTACGAAAACGATGAACTCTTTGTCTTTGATGTCCAAGTTGAAGTCTTCAACTGAGTAGTGTTCGCTGTTTGGATATTTTTTGTAAATATTTTTAAGATTCAATTCTACCATGAGGTGAACTCCTTTTGTCTTTTGATAGTTTTATTATATATGAAAACGCTTTACATTTCTATGGCAAGGTGACCAAAAAAATAAAAAAGTTCTGTGCAACTTGCACAAAACTTTAGAGAATATCTGGTAAAATCAATTGATAACACAGGGTCAGGTCAGTCAATTCCTTCAACTGAAGCCCTGTCAATTCTTCCCATTTATCAATCTTGTACTGGAGAGAATTTCGGTGCAGATAGAGTTGCTGGGCTGTTTTAGTCAGAACGGCACTATTTTCCCAAAGAGAGAGAATGATTTCCTGAATCTGGTCCTGATCCAAAATCATCTGATGTAAACATTCTTTAATGACTCTCAGGTCCACAATCCTTTCTCCCATACTCCAAAGATAGAGTTGTGAAAAGGTATGAACACCTTGGTGACCCTGACGCCACCAAGTCTTAAACAAATCCCGCTCCGCTTTGATCAAGTCGGATAGGGCTTGATGACCTGTTTGAGACCAGACCTGACCTAACATGATGGATAAACGTACTCCAAAGTCATATTCTACGGCTTCCAAGGTATCCATCAAGATAGATCGAACGGAGGTGTACTTATCCTGTTGGAGAACAAAAATGTAATCCTGCGCTCCCACCTGAAGCACTGTTTGACAGTTAGGAAAAAGAGTCCGCATCATATCCAGCCAAGAAGCTAGATTTTCCTGCTGAAAATAGGAAAGATGACAATAAACCAACTGAATCTTTTTAAAAGCTTGCGGTGCCTGTCCTTTGCCTTCAATGAGATAAAAATACCAAGGATTGAAGGAAATGGTTTGCTCCTGTTTGGTTAAGAGAGCCACCAGTTGTTTTTCACGCTCGCTAAGACTAGCTTCCTCCAGCAAAAGCCACTGCTGAGAAGCCAAAGGAAGAGTAAGATAGCCCTCTTTCTCTACTGGTTGGTCTGAAATCTGAGCCTCAGGAAACCAGTCTTGTAGTTCTTTTGCCATCATATCCTAGCCCTCCACTTTTTGGATGCACCATGAAATCAAGCTCTCAAGACGTTCCAGATTTTCAGTCATATGGAGATAACCCATGACTGCTTCAAAACCTGTGGACATACGGTAAGTCACCACATCAGCATTTTTAGCCTTGGTATGACTATTGGTATTGCGACCACGTTTGTAGATTTCTTCTTCTTTTTCCGTTAGGATTTCTTCTTCCAGCATGAGGGAAATCAGGCGGGCCTGAGCTTTGGCCGACACATACTTGGTCGCCTCTTGGTGGAGTTTATTGGGTTTGGTCATGCCTTTAAGAATGAGATGACGGCGAATATACATGGAATACACCGCATCTCCTTCAAAAGCTAGCGCAATCCCGTTAATGAGATTGACATCAATCACGTGTCCACCTCACTCCATCTTTGGTGTCAAGGAGCTTAATTCCTTGAGTAGCCAATTGGTCACGGATCTGGTCCGCTGTCGCAAAGTCACGATTGACACGCGCTTCTTGACGTTTTTGAATCAAGACTTCAATCTCTGCATCCAAAACTTCCTCAACAAAGACAATTCCAAAGACTTCCAACATATCTGCAAGAACTTGCTTAACACTTGCATCATAGTTGCCTGAGTTAATCCACTTGGCCATTTCAAAGACCACTGTGATACCGTTGGCAGAGTTGAAATCCTCATCCATAGCCCCTACAAACTTATCTTTAAATATCTGTAACTCTTGAGCATCTACAGTTCCAGTAACTGGTTGCTCATAGGTGTTTTTCAGATACTTGAGATTAGTCTCTGCATCACGCACTGCCTTTTCCGTAAAGTTGATTGGTTTACGGTAATGCTGGGTTGCAAAGAAGAAACGAAGCACTTGCCCATCAATCGTTTCGAGGGCATCGTGTACAGTGATAAAATTACCCAAGGACTTGGACATCTTGACATTATCGATATTGACAAAGCCATTGTGCATCCAGTAGTTAGCGAAGGTCTTGCCTGTTTTGGCTTCTGACTGGGCAATTTCGTTGGTGTGGTGCGGAAACTCAAGGTCAGCTCCACCACCGTGAATATCAATGGTATCTCCTAAAATCTCAGTTGACATGACTGAACACTCGATATGCCAGCCCGGACGACCAGGTCCCCAAGGACTGTCCCAAGAAATCTCGCCTGGTTTAGCAGCTTTCCATAGAGCAAAGTCTACCGGATTTTCCTTGCGAGCCGTTTCTTCATCGGTACGACCTGAAGCACCCAACTCCAAATCTTCTAAGGTTTTATTAGCCAATTTAGCATAGTTGTGGGATTTTTCCACACGGAAATAGACATCTCCTTGACTCTCGTAGGCAAAACCTTTCTCTATCAAGTCTTCCACAAAGCGGATAATGTCAGTCATAAACTCCACCACACGCGGATGGCGAGTCGCAGGTTTGACGCCCAAGGCCGTCACATCCTCACGAAAGGCAGCGATGTACTTGTCCGCAACCTCCTGAGGAGTGATACCTTCTTCCTTGGCACGGTTGATAATCTTATCATCCACATCCGTGAAATTGGAAATATAGGCAACCTCGTAACCACGGTATTCGAAGTAACGTCGAATGGTATCAAAAGCTACCGTCGAACGAGCATTCCCCACGTGGATATAGTTATACACGGTTGGCCCACAAACATACATCTTGACTTTGCCGTCCTCAATCGGGACAAATTCTCGCAAATCACGAGACATGGTGTCGTAAATTTTAATCATGCGGTCCACTCCCTTCTCTATTTCTGACTTTTTCGGCTGAAAACCAGCTCTGCAAAAGGACCAAATTGTCTGAGGCTATCTAGTTGGTAAAAACGCTGTCCTTCCTCTTGGGTAAAGAGGGGAACCCCCTTTCCTAGGATAAGGGGCGCTATCTGAATAATAAGATGGTCGAAAAGATCCGCATCCAAGAGCGGTCCTACCAAGGAATTACCACCAATCACAAAGACATTTTTGCCTTTGTCAATCTGGCGAACAAAGTCCACCACATCCCCAGCTACTGGCTGGTAATTGCTGACAGGCAGGTGCCTATCATGCGTAAAGACATAGTTTTCCGTAGCTTGATAAAAACTTTCTACATCTTGCAAATCTTGGATTTCCTCAAAGGTCCGCTTGCCCATGATGGTGATATCCATTTGCCTGTAAAAGTCATCATAGCCTGTATCCTCTACAGAACCAAGCTGATGCAGCCAGTCTATCCTGTGCTGGCTGTCTGCCAAGTAGCCATCCATGGTGATACAGCCGTAAAAATATACTGCCATTCTTGTAGTTTCCTTTCTAGTTCTACTTTGCCTTCACTTAGCGGGATAGACCCAGATGGTTAGACCTAAGCTAATCAAAGTATTCAGCAAAATCCTTGCTGGACAAGAAAAATAAGCCAAAAAACAGCAATTCCAATCTGTAGCAGAACGGTTCATTCTTAAACATTCAAGCGCCTCACCTGTCTACTTCCAGCTCAAATGGTAAAGGTAGGCAGAGAGCAGGACCAGAAGACTGAAAATCAGATTTCCTGCACGAAACAAACTGAAAACAGAAATAAGACTTCCTGCCAAATAGAGCGCAAAATACTTATTGTCCTTGAAAAAATCTTTCATTAAAAGTTCCTCAGTTATCGTCCAAAAGCAGTATAGCTGAGCTTGTTCTTCCAAGAATTTATAATTTTGAAGAATAGTAACTCGCTTCTTGCTTGAATCATATAGATATCCTCTACAAACCAGACGATCTGTGACTAGCTTCTTTAGCCTGCTCTAGTTTATTGACGTAATATTCTCGTTTTTCTTCGACTTCATGAATGACTGGCTCATCTTTCTTTCCATGAACACGAACAATCTTGGCCGGAATACCGACAACCGTCACATCACTAGGCACGTCTGCCACGACAACTGCTGCTGCACCGACCTTGGCATTTTCACCGATTTCCACAGGTCCAATGACTTGAGCATGAGCGGATATTAAAGCTCCTTTTCGCACGGTTGGATGGCGTTTGCCAACATCCTTTCCAGTCCCACCAAGGGTTACACCATGATAGAGAAGAACGCCTTTTTCAACAATCGCTGTCTCCCCAATCACCAAGCCTGAACCGTGGTCAATAAAGACACCTGAATCGATCTGAGCACCCGGATGAATCTCAATCTGAGTCCAAAAGCGCCAGAACTGACTGTGCATACGAGCCAGGAGTTTGAAGCCGTGCTTCCAGAGAAAATGTGAGAGACGGTGGGCCGCCAAGGCCTTAACACCTGGATAAGTCAGCAAAACCTCCAAAGTGGTGCGGGCCGCTGGATCATTTTCTTTTACGATATCAATGGTTTCGCGCCACCATCCCATACATTTCTCCTTTTCTTATTCTGAATCTTTTGGTGTTTCTGTAAATTCTTTCTTAGGTTTATGATCCTTGTGATGACGTGGGCGGTGAGGTCTCTCAGATTTTTCGCCTTTTTCATCACGTTCAGGTTTTGGAGGACGAGGAAGAAGAGCTTTCATAGAAGCATCCACACGTCCTTTTTCATCAATCTTGATAACCTTAACAGCAACTTCATCCCCGATTGCTACCAAGTCTTCGACATTATTGGTACGCGTCCAAGCCATTTCAGAAATGTGAACAAGGGCATCTGTCTTATCAAAGAGGTTAACAAAGGCACCAAATTTCTCGATACGAACGACTTTAGCACGGTAAACTTCATCCACTTTGGCTTCACGGACCAAACCAGCAATAATTTCTTTAGCACGGTTAATAGCATCTTGGTCGCTAGAGTAGATAGACACATTTCCTTCTTCGTCGATATCAATCTTAACGCCTGTTTCAGCGATAATCTTGTCGATAGTTTCTCCACCTTTACCGATAACAATCTTGATCTTATCCACATCAATCTTGATGGTATCAATTTTCGGAGCAGTTGGAGCCAATTCTGGACGAACTTCTGGAATCGTTGCTTCAATCACATCAAGGATTTCAAAACGCGCTTTCTTGGCTTGGGCAAGGGCCTCAGTCAAGATTTCTGCAGTAATCCCTTGAATTTTGATATCCATTTGAAGGGCTGTAATCCCGTCACGAGTACCAGCAACCTTAAAGTCCATGTCTCCAAAGTGGTCTTCTAAACCTTGGATATCTGTCAATACTGTGTAGTTGTTTCCATCTGAGATGAGACCCATGGCAATCCCTGCTACTGGCGCCTTGATTGGCACACCACCAGCCATAAGGGCAAGAGTACCCGCACAGATAGAAGCTTGAGATGAAGAACCGTTTGATTCCAAGACCTCAGCTACCAAGCGGATGGCATATGGAAATTCTTCCAAACTTGGCAATACTTGAGCAAGGGCACGCTCACCAAGAGCACCGTGACCGATTTCACGACGACCTGGCGCACCATAACGACCAGTTTCCCCTACAGAGTATTGAGGGAAGTTATAGTGGTGCATAAAACGTTTCTTGTACTCTGGATCCAAACCATCGATGATTTGAGTTTCTCCCATTGGAGCCAAGGTCAAGACAGAAAGAGCCTGAGTTTGGCCACGAGTGAAGAGACCTGAACCGTGTACACGAGGAAGGAAGTCAACAACCGCATCCAAAGGACGGATTTCATCGACCTTACGACCGTCAGGACGCACCTTGTCTTCTGTGATCAAACGGCGCACTTCAGCATGTTCCATTTGTTCCAAGATTTCAGCCACATCACGCATGATACGGTCAAATTCTTCGTGGTCCGCATATTTTTCTTCATACACAGCAGTCACTTGGTCTTTAACTGCTTGAGTTGCAGCTTCACGAGCCAATTTTTCTTCTACTTGGACCGCTTTTTGGAGATCGCTGTTGTAGGCTGCGATGATTTCAGCCTGCAGGTCCGCGTCCACATGAAGCAATTCTACTTCTGCTTTTTCTTTACCGACAGCAGCAACGATTTCTTCTTGGAAGGCAATCAATTCTTTGACTGCTTCGTGTCCTTTAAGAAGGGCTTCCAGCATGATTTCTTCTGACAATTCTTTAGCACCAGACTCTACCATGTTGATGGCGTGTTTGGTACCTGCTACTGTCAATTCAAGAAGCGATTGCTCTGCTTGTTCTTGACTTGGGTTGATGATGATTTGACCATCTACATAGCCCACTTGTACTCCAGCAATTGGTCCGTCAAATGGAATATCCGAGATAGAAAGCGCCAAGGATGAACCAAACATAGCTGCCATTGGTGCAGATGCATTTTCATCGTAAGAAAGGACAGTGTTAATCACTTGTACTTCATTACGGAAACCTTCCGCAAACATAGGACGGATCGGACGGTCAATCAAACGCGCTGTCAAGGTAGCATCTGTTGAAGGACGTCCTTCACGTTTCATAAAGCCACCAGGAAACTTCCCAGCTGCATACATTTTTTCTTCGTAGTTGACTTGAAGAGGGAAGAAATCCCCAGTTGCCATCTTCTTAGACATAACGGCAGCAGTCAAGACAGTTGACTCACCGTAACGCACGACAACAGAGCCATTTGCTTGCTTAGCAACCTGACCAGTCTCTACGATTAACTCACGACCTGCAAAAGTCGTTTGAAACACTTGTTTTGTCATTTTAATCCCCTTTGGATTGATAATATTATACGTCTTGCCTACAAAAATCAAGATACTAAGCCGTTAAGCAACTCAAAGGAAAATAGGAAATCGGACGACGGAGCGACTGCTCCTAGGCAGATTTATCTTTTTCCACAGAGTTGTAGGCGTGTTCAATTCTCAAGATACCAAGGACGTCAAAAGCAAAGTAAAAATAGGAAACTGACGAAGTCTTCGATGAAGACAAGACAGTTTATCTTTTTTACACAGCTTTTCGGCCGGGTTCAATTATACAAGATAGCATTCGATTGACGCAGTGTGCGATGCACACTAGGAAATCTATCTTTTTCACTAGGGATTTAGCCCGTGTTCAATTCTCAAGATACAAATCATTAGAAAGGTTTGATACTAAAGCATCTAAACCTTTCACGCTAATCGCTATCAGGCGATTAGCTAAATGCTTTACTAACTCTCTCGTCAAATAACGTCGATTTGACTCGTTCGTGTCGCTCAAACTAAATACTGAAAAGAACAAATTATTAAAAAATTTCTGTCATAAAATTGAGAATCGACAAATCCTTTGAAACTTAAATACCCTCATCTTTGTATCAAGTACGTACAGAGTCTATTTTATCATATTTTTCTTAAAAAGTGCGGTCTTTACCATTAAAAAGGAACCATTCCCCTCACTTGAGAAGAATGGTTTGCTTTTTATTATCCTAGAGACTGATGATTAAACAAGGCATGAGTTGCTTGGTGGATGTATTTTGCTGTTTCAGCGTTGTTCATGGTATAGAGATGAACACCAGCCACATCCTGAGTTACCAAGTCCACGATTTGGTCCACTGCATAGGCAAGTCCTGCTGCTCTGAGCGACTCAGGGTCATGCTCATACTTATCTAAGATGGCTTTAAATTTGCGTGGAAGATGGATATTCTCACAAGTCTTCAAGAGGCGGAGAGCCTGATTTCGATTCAGAATTGGCATAATCCCCGCATGAATGGGAACATCAATTCCAGCCAAGATGCATTTGTCTTGGAAATCATAGAAGCGCTCATTGTCAAAGAAAAGCTGAGTTACAAGGCTAGAACAGCCTGCATCTACTTTCTTCTTGAGATTTTGTATATCTGAAATCTGATTTGGTGAATCTGGATGCCCTTCTGGATAGCAAGCGCCAATAATATCAAAGTGAGGAGCTTGTTCCTTGATGAACTCAATCAAGTCCGTTGCGTAGCGGAAATCCTTTTGCGGTTCCACATCAGGGATGATATCTCCACGCAAGGCCAAGATTTTCTGCACCCCAACCTTGTCCAAGTCAGCAATAGTTTCAGCAACCTTGTCCTTGGTCAAATAGATGGCTGGCAAGTGAGCAATAGTTGGAATCGCCAAGTCATTTTGGATAAAATCAGCCAAACGAACCGTCGTTTCCTTGATATTAAATTTATTATTGCTGGCAGTTACACTGATAAAGTGGGGAGCCAACTCCTGCATATCTTGAAGAGCAGAAATAATTTTATCATTACCCACGGCTGGGTTTGGAGGGAACACTTCAAATGAGAGTGACGGTGTTTGGCGTGACATAGTCTTTATCCTTTTCTTTTTGATTTCATTATTGCTAACCTAACTAGGCTAAGCATCCTCTTGATCAGACAGTGTCAAGCAAGAAATCGGATCTTACAATTTCTCACGCGCAGCTTTAGCTGCTTCAACAAGGCGGATCAAGCTTTCTTTTGTTTCTGGAATACCACGTGTTTTCAAACCACAGTCAGGGTTGATCCAAACTTTCTTGCTTGGCACTTTAGCAAGGATGGCTTCGATTGTGTTGTCAATTTCGCCTTCATTTGGTACACGAGGTGAGTGGATATCGTAAACCCCAGGTCCCACTTCTGTTTGGAAGTTTTTCGCTTTGAGTTCGTCCAAGATTTCAAGGTTTGAACGACTAGCCTCAAATGAGATAACGTCCGCATCCAAGTTGTCAATAGCTGGGATGATATCTGTAAATTCTGAGTAACACATGTGAGTGTGGATTTGTGTGTCTGGCGCTACTGTTGAGTGTACCAAGCGGAAGGCAGGAATTGCCCAGTCAAGGTAGTCTTCGTACCAGTCGCTACGACGGAGTGGCAATTTTTCACGAAGAGCAGCCTCATCGATTTGGATGATTTTCACACCAGCAGCTTCAAGGTCAAGTACTTCATCCTTGATAGCAAGGGCGATTTGAAGAGTTGAATCCTTGATAGAGATGTCTTCACGTGGGAATGACCAGTTGAGGATGGTAACAGGTCCAGTCAACATACCTTTAACAGGTTTGTTTGTACGGCTTTGTGCATAGCTAGACCATTTAACAGTGATAGGGTTAAGCCGAGTGACATCACCCCAGATGATTGGTGGTTTCACCCCACGCATACCGTATGATTGTACCCAACCATTTTTAGAGAAGAGGTAACCTGACAAATTTTGACCGAAGTACTCAACCATGTCATTACGCTCAAATTCACCGTGCACAAGGACATCAAAGTCAATATCTTCTTGCCATTTGATCCATTCGTCGATCGTTTCAGCAAGGAAAGCATCGTACTCTTCTTGAGACAATTCACCTTTACGGTAAGCCAAACGTTTAGCACGAACTTCCTTAGTTTGAGGGAATGAACCGATAGTTGTTGTTGGAAGAGCTGGAAGTTTGAAAGCTTCTTCTTGGATGGCTTCACGTTCTGCAAAGGCTGGCAAACGAGTGTAGTCAGCATCTGTCAAACCAGCGATACGCGCACGAAGTTCCGCATTTTCACCCACACGCTCAGTCGCAAAGAGTTCTTTATTTGCTGCAAGAGATTCTGCTCCTTGACCATTGCGGATAGCATCCAAATCACGGATTTCGTCTAATTTTTCAACTGCAAAAGCAAAGTGGTTCAAGATAGCTGGTTCAAATTCTTCGTTAGCAGTTGTAAATGGCACATGAAGAAGTGAGCATGAGCTAGTCAAAACAATGTTTTCAGCTGGGATTTGCTCAAGAACAGCCAAGCTCTTTTCGTAGTTGTTACGCCAGATGTTTTTACCATTGACAATCCCTGCATAAAGAGTCTTGTCAGCTGGGAAGCCACCTTTAACCAATTCAAGAGTTTTCTTACCTTCAACGAAGTCCAAACCGATAGCATCAACTGGCAAGTTTACAAGATCAGCGTAAACGTCACGAACGTCTCCGAAGTAAGTTTGAAGCAAGACTTCGAGACCTTTTTTGTCAGCCAAAAGTTTGTTGTAGAGGTTCAAGAAGAGTGCTTTTTCTTCGGTTGTCAAGTCTTTGACAAGAGCAGCTTCGTCCAATTGGATGCGAGTTGCACCAAGTTCAGCCAATTTTGCAAAAACTTCTTGGTAAGCAGCTACTAAGCTGTCTACAAAGTCTTCTGCTTTCACACCTTCTTCAAAGTCTGACAATTGAAGGAAAGTGAATGGACCTACAAGAACAGGACGAGTGTTGAGACCAAGTTCTTTTGCTTCTTGGAACTCATCGAAAATCTTGTGACCTGCAAGTTTAACTTGAGTGTCTTTTTCAAATTTAGGCACGATGTAGTGGTAGTTGGTGTTGAACCATTTCTTCATTGGAAGGGCACGAACATCCCCCTTTTCTCCTTGGTAACCACGACCCAAAGCAAAGTAGCGCTCAAGGTCAGACAAGTCCAAGTTTTGAACTGAAGCAGGTACCACGTTGAAAAGGAAAGCTGCGTCTAGGAAGTTATCATAGTGAGAAAAGTCATTTGATGGGATTTCAGTGATACCTTTTTCTTTGACGATATTCCAGTGTTTAGCGCGCAATTCTTTTGCTGCTGCCAAGAGTTCTTCTTCTGAGATTTCTTTTCTAAAGTATTTTTCAGTTGTAAATTTTAATTCGCGGAATTCGCCCAAACGAGGGAAACCGATAATTGTAGTTGACATGATGTGTCCTCCAAAATTTGTTGTTGAAACTATCTTAACAGAAAAGAAATCATCTGTATAATTGTAAAAAATTAGGCTTTGATATAGTTTGAAACTATACCTTTATTTTGAACAAAAGAAAAAGACTTGAGACACATGCCTCAAATCCTTTGTATAGCTTGTTTTATAGCTGTATCCCAGTTAGAATACTCAAATGCGTTATTAGTAATTCTTATAAGTGACTATGACTTGTTATTAGAAAAGACTATTACTGATTCTAGTCAACTTTTCCCCTATTCAAGTGGAACGACTGCTAGTGTCTTTCCTAAACTAGCTAAAACTTTCAAGACTGTATCCAACTGAGGACTAGTCTTTCCTGTTTCCATTCTAGCTATGACAGGCTGGCTTACTCCACTAAGTTCTTCTAGCTTTTTCTGGCTGATTCCTTGCTCATGTCTGGCTTCAATCAACTCACTCATGATAGCCACTCGCATATCACTTTCAAGAATTTCCTCCTTGGTAAAGAGTTCAGATCGGACATCCTTCCAATTACTACCAATAGCACTAGTCTTCATCACTTAACCTTCTTTCTTTCTAATTTAATTAGAACTCAAAAGTTATTAAAAGTAAATCCTAACATTCATAAAAAGAAGACCTTAGAAAAATTCCAAAGGTCTCATCTTTATTATTCGAAAAAAATTACGGGAAGAGTTATAAATTAAAGACAATCCTTACTATTATTCCAGCTCTATCCCCTTCTCACCGAGATTAGCCAGACACTCCTCATAATAGGCGTCGTCATGTTCACTGTATATAGGATTAGTCAACTTCTCCTCTGCTAAATCTTCATAAGGAAGGCAAGTCTTACCACGATAGTTCTTGTCCAGCCACTCTGGACTGACATTGTAGCCACGGTTAGCCATCTCCTCCATGATCAAGTCATGATAGGCATAGAGACGATAGGGTGAGTGAGTAAAGACATAGTCCACCGTCGCATGCTTTCTGCCCCAGCCATTGCCACGTAGGGCACAACACTCTCGATGTTGCCCCAAAAGTTGAGGACGTGGAAGTTGTGGAATCAAAGCCTCATGCCAAAGTCTCATAGGAGTCTCCTTTCAGTAAAGTCGAATGTTGCAAGAAGCTATTTGGATAGCGTTCAAGCAAGTCTCGAGTCTTAGCGATCACATCTTCCTTGGAAGCCTGACCAAAGCGGTAGCGATCCAGCAAGAGCATGTAGTCCTTGCGCTCGGCATCTGTCGCTTTCTTTTTGAAATAGCCCCAAACATGTTGAAAGGCATTGCAAACCTGACCCCTGTGTTCTGGGATTTGACATGCACGGTCAATCATCTCTTGAACCTTACTCACCTCCACCTGTTCATTCTTCAAGTATTGGCGAATCTCATTGTAAATATTGCTGGAATGACTCAAGACGAGATATTTGTTCCTAGCCCAGAGTTGTTGGCACTGGGATTTTTGGTTAGTTTGTTCCATGTTTCTCCTTGTTTTCTATCAGTTTCCAGGAAATATGGAAACCAAGTTTTAACTTAAAAATGAGCGAATAAATAGTGTTTTTTGTAGAACCTGATTTTTCTAATAAATCGTGGTCGACACCCCCTTAAATACCTGAATAAGTCTCTACCAACAACTGAATCTTACGTAAAACTTCTTGCTTTTTCCGTTCACGCGCTCCCTGTCGACGAGAAGTTGGGGGAATAATCGAATCCAAATCAGTCCCACTGTTCTCAGCATAACCTCGTTGAATTGATTTGTCGATGAATAATTGATAATCAGCTACAAGCTTCTCAGCCTCAGCTAGGTCATGGATTGCGATTTTCTTGCGCTCCTTGCCATATTCATAGAAAGCATTGATAATCCCATCATGGTCTTTCAATTTTTGCAAATCAGTGTCATTGATAAAGCCGATAACCAACTCTTCTTTGGCACGAATATCGATACTAGAACGAATCACACGACTAACTTCTGCTTTCATTGCTTCTTTGGACTCAGAATTCTTCGATTTTTCAACAATCAATGCAAGAATGTAGTCCAGATTAATCTCATCTGTTTTTAAGAGTTCGATTTCAAATGCAACATCTGAAAGATCAACATCCAAATCCTTAGTCTTTTCATAATTTTTAAGGTTCAAAAATTCATCTCGAATTTCCACATAGGCACTTCGTTTTTCAAGTAAATGAGGTAATTGTTTCCCCACGCTTTATGAATGCCACTTCCCCCAACTCTTTCCACTCAACGGGACAGTTTTGGATTTCTTCTAGGAATGTTCATTTCGTACTCTCTCATTTCTTTAGTATTTCTTCCCATTTCCCCACAAATCCAATATGATGCAGATGAATCACTGCTTGATAGCGTTTAATGAGTTCTGACAATTCACATAAAAAACCTTCATTCCATTTTTTCTTATCAGGATAGAGGCTTTTAACTGCATAAAGCTGTGCCATTAGTCTATTTTTCAATTTACTATTGTCATTCATAAAAGCAGGGAGTTGACCAGGGATCTTTGTAAAGCTTGTGTAGTATAATCGATTATAATGGGCGCAGTAATTTCTTAAAACCACTGCAACTTCTAGATAGGTTCTAACTTGAGTGGACTTTATACCGACATTTTTAGCAATTTCTTGTTGAATATCTATCGGAGAATCTGCAAAAAATTTCGAAGTCATTCCAAAAGTAAAAAATTCTACTAAAACCCAAATAGGGAATTCTCCATCATATTTTCGCTGATGATGCTTATAAATCGGACTTTTCTGTCTATGGCTCAATTCTTTTTCAATATCTTCTAAAAATTCATCATGTTTATGAAATTTATTAAAATTAATCGCTTCTTTATAAGCTAAAGCTCCGTATTTGTTTCCATGATGATAGGCAACTTGAGTCCTAAAATACAACTCAATATCCTCTAAATACTTGAAAATAAGCAAGCGTAACTCTGCATCAAAACAAGCAATTCTATAGATTTTCTCCAAAGAAACCTTACTAGAATCATACTTCTGCGTGTCTTTATCACGAAAAGGTAAAAAATAAGCAGTTAGCCGATAATAATTAACCTTTTGTAAAATATCAATCGCATACTCATTTGATTTGATATCTTTACATCCGTGCTCAATTAATTTGGCCACCTGTTCATCCCAAGTTTTAAATTCTTTAATTTTCATAATAACTTCCGTATAAAAAAATGTCCGCCTTGTCACATCAAAGAGAGGTGGGCGGTCCTATTAATTCTATTATACCGTTTTTAGCAGATAATTCAAGGATTTTTTACTTTTTTTGAAATTATGACAAATTATTTTCAAAATGCACGATACAAGATTTGACAATATCAGATATCTGACTAAATTTAGTCCAAATAAATAAGCCCGATAACAGATTAGGAACAAACTGTAGTCTCGCTCCAAGATGAACAACTTTCCCTGCTACATCAAAAATACCAACATCTCCTAATCGAAACCAACCTAGACGGAAAGCAATCAGGTCTCTATATTCAACATTTTATTACTCATAGTGATTGCTGACCTCCTCTATTTTTAGGATTTCGATTTCTACAGGGATGGAAAAAACCTTCTCCATCACCCTTTAAAATCATTCAAAAATTCTTTAAGTTCAGCGTCGGTTTCTGATCCGCGGAAATTCTTCATAATCTATAAAATGACGTTAATTCTAAAAAACTTTCTTATTTATTTCCGAAACATTATTCTTTCCAGCTCGTCCATCACTTGGAGTTTTTGCCATGGTAATAGTATAACGGTTATCATCAAAATAAGTTAGTTTATAATGTTTCCCTTCGTCAGAAATAGAGAATCCCAATTGTTTCAAATCTTGCTTCAACTTTCCAGTTAAACCTCTGTAGTCTGTTAAGAGACGTTTTACTTCTTCTCTCTTCTTACTAAGAAAATCTTCAATATTATTTTGCTGAATAATATCCTGAACAATATGTTTTTTGCGTGTATCATCTTGAATATTTGCTAAACTATCAGATAATACAGATAAAATAAATTCTTTCTTCTCATCTTGGAAAAATTCCTTTTCACTTCCACTAGATAAGAAACCACTATCATTCACTGTCCTATTATTGAAAGAATCTTTATAGAAAGCTAACTCATTTTCCAAATCAGAGATACTGTCACGTAAACGGCTATTTTCTTCCGTAAGATCATCGAAATCACTACTAAAACTATTGAGGAGTTCCTCCGTTTCTTCCTTAGTTCTCTCTGCTTTAGTTCTTTTTTCTCTTTGACTTTCGAAACGATCATTAAGTAGGAAGGTTGTCACTCCATCCCAAGTATATAAAGGATCAATGCTTTGCTGATTTGTAAAATTAATAATGTCTTTTACAATGTTTTGTCTAGTTATAGTGGGATCAAAATATTCATAATTTAAAAGTCTCTTATGTTTCACCACATCTGATTGATAATAGATTCCAATTGCTCCATTGTACTCGTTAGCCCCTCACATTGTTCCCGAATTAAAGTATTTGTTTCAAGATCATATTGTACAAAAATATGTGCTACACCTTTAAGGGAATAAGCCAATTTATTAATGTCAATAGGAATCCTATCTGAAAATGTCTTTGATACATAAACCACGGGTAAATCATAGCTCTTTGTACTATTTATGACATCAGTCAAAATATTGGCATTTTCAAAATCAATCCAATGGGGATCCATCAATATAGGAAGATCATTGTCATTTACAACATAACCTTTTTCAATCAATAGTTTAATAAATAATGGAGTTGTGAATGAAGGATCAACACCAATAGCATCTTCTGTAAAACTACGATCCAGCATGATTGACATTTTATAGTCTCTAAAGTTCATGATATAATCTGTTTTCCAAATGATTCCATCATCTAATTTTTTTACATATCTTACAGCTATGATTTCTTCATTTCTATATTCTTTAAATTCCAGTGAAATGGTTTCATCACCAAATTTTTGATTGTAGGATCCATCCCAATTCAAATTGGGTATAACATTATTTTCATGTGGACTTCCTTGATTCCATTCAATTACTAAATTCAAAAAATCATCTTTAGTTAACGACTTATCAATCTTTAAAATTGTAGAAAAAAGTAACATTTCTTTTCCTTCCATTACTAATCTAACTTAACATGACACATAAATAAAAAAGTATTTTTACCTCTACTTCTTTTACTTTTTGAAGTTGTCAACATATTCTTTAATATATTCCATCTCAAGTCCTGAAAGTTTCATTAATTTCTTCAACTGCAAATCAATATCATCTTCAAAATCAATTATATTATTCTCTGAGCTATAATCTATTAAATCTGGTACATATTTTCCCAATGACTTAAGCGATTCGTCCGTCATCAAAAATGCAAATCTAATAATATAACTCTTCATATACTTATAGAAATTTTGTGCTTCTTGCTCAGTATCAAACGCTTTTAGAGCTATGCGAGATCGTCCAAAAGCAGAATGATTATCTAAAATCTCCAGCTGATTATCACGTTTTTGGCCACCTGCATTGGCACTAGATACCACAACTTTCCACTTATCAATCAAATGACTATTCACCTTAATAGCATCTTTATCAGCAATAAACCACATTGCTCGTCCAGTTTTACCACTTTTATCATTGGTCAGTAATTTAATTTGATTTTTGTAATCTAATGACTGTCCAGTATAAATCTGAACTTTATCAGGATTCCGTTCTGCAAAGTCACTCTCAATCTGGAATAACTTTTGATTGATAACACTACTTTCAGAGATAAACTTAAATTTATTTACATTAACAAATTTTTCCAACTTATCAACAACATGACGATTCTTAGGATTTAAAACTAATAATTTTTCACCCGGATAATCAAGAAGTTCAACCTGATCAAATCCATCCTCAGAATAAATATATTCGAATTGAGTATTTTCCTTGCTGAAATCTTTAACTACGACTGAAATACCGTCACCAATAGCAACATCTCTAAAAATATCGTCTGCCTTAGGATAATAAAATAGTTTATCAAGGTGCGGACTATTTATTTGACTTAATCCAAATTCTGACATTCCCTTTCCAGACCTATGGATCCATCGTCCACCAGGATAAATCAAACAAGAGAAATTTTGAGCAACAACGTCAGCAACTAATTGAAAATCTTGAAAAACATTACGAACTCTCTTTTGTTGACCAAGTCTCATCGTTTTATCATTCGTAGACTCCTGATAAGGGGGATTCCCAATCACAACATCAAATTTCACTTTTTCAAAAGCCTCCTCTACTTGTTTTTTTCCTTCTTCAATACTTGATTTTAAAGTATTTGAAAAGTTTTCGATATAGGCTACATTCGTTTTAAATTTTTTGTAACCTGCTAACGTTCGTTCTGTTATAGTCTTAGCCATTGGTGTTTTTGCAATGGCATAAATGTTGTTTTCTAAGATTCCACGATAGACACTGTCGGCGTCAAAGCGATTATCATCATTATTTTGTACATATCGATAATAGAGACTCATAGCAGCATGTAAAGGGTAAAGTCCCGTCTTAGCATTAATATCAATGATTTTAGTATCTGGATGGTAAACACTAGCCGTAACTTCTGTTTCTATCCAATGAAGATTAGGCTTAGCACCATCTGTCATAGATTCAAAGTTATCATCATAAAAATTAAGTCCTCCGATTCCTTTAGCAATTTGCATATTGACCACGCGCCATGGTGTCAAAACAGTCTCCTTATCTGGGTTTTTAAAGCTACTAAATAAAGTGGCAATCTCTTCTGCACGTTCAATAAAATCAAGATTATCAAAAGATTTAGCTCGTTGACGAATGATCCGCCCAGCCTCAATAAAGACTTCAGCATCATAATACTTGGTAATTTCTTTGAACATTCCTTTAGTGAATCCAGATGGCATAAATTCTTTCCAAGATTCGTCATCGACTTCTTTGATAAAATCTTCTATCGTGATATCTTTACTTAAATCGACATCCATTCCGTAGATCATCATTGGAATACGAATAGAAACTCCACGTAAGATAGAAATCAAAGTTTTTTGTTGTTTACGAGCCTTTTTGAGTTTCTCTATTGCTTCTTTTTCCTCTTGAGTACGTTCACGAGGTGGTTTTTTCTTACCACGTTCTGCCTTATCATACTCTTCATTGGTTAAACCACTTTTATTAACTGTCACCTTGGTAGGTGTTTTTTGTTTTTGCGTTTTACCGACGATAGCACTTAATTTATTAAAACGTTCAGCATCATCAGAAGTTAGTGTTAAGAGGTGGTCATTATAAAGGCTATCATCTTCAAAACCTGAGCGAACAGCTTTTTCGGCATAGACTTTCTTTATCTGCGTTAACATACGATCAACATCAAAGGGTTGCATGCCATTATCGCCTTTACCCAAAATTGGTAAAAAGTTAAGCAGATTTGACATAGCTTGTTTCTGTTGTTGAGTATTTTTCTTACCAACACCTGAGTTAATTTGAGCACTTTCAGCCATTACTGTCAAAGCACGATCAGGAGCAAAATCAAAGATGTAACAACGTTTCTTCATACCTAATTTTTCGTGAGAGAATGGTGTCTGCGCACGAAAAGCAGCCTGTAAATAATTCATAGAACTACTTGTATTTGAAAGAAACATAACGGCTGTCCACTCTGGAACATTGACACCTGTTGTTAATTTACGAACAGTTAAAGTAATCGTCTTTGTCCCAGACGGATCATCTGTTATTGCGTTTCGAACTTTTGCAAGATCATCATCTGAACTATCTATAATATTATCACTTTTATCATTTCTGACTACATTAACAATTTCATAGTCAACTCCAAAAACTGGATGCTCTTTTAGAAGTTTTTCAAAAGCATTTGCTTCTTTGACACCTGGCATAAGCCAAAGGGTATGACGTAGTTCTTCTCGATACTCTTTTGTTGAAAACGGATAATTGGTCTCACTATCAGGATTCGTAATATTATCCAAAAAACGTCGAACATCTGCTTTATAAACTAATTCTCCCTTATCATCAACTCTAAAAAATTCTCGGAAATTAAAAGCTTTATTTTCATCAGTAAATTTTTCCTTATGTTTCATCTCAAAAGTATACATAAGCACTTCTGGAAGTTGTTCATATGGGTTAGGTTGATCAGGATTTTCCAAGTCCCATTTCAGTTTGGCTTGTTGTTCCATAACATAGTCCCAAGTGTAGACTTGTTCAGGTGCAAACTGATCAAGAAGGTTAAATGGTGTACCAGATAATTCTAGAATCTTGGTGTGACCTTCTTTAACTAAAGCTTTCATGACTGTATCACTTAGTTCAGTTTGAGTTCCTTCATGTGCTTCATCAATAATGATTAAATCCCAGTCTATATCAGTAAATTCAGGAAGATTAGTTTGAGCACCTTTATACCGGAGGAGTTGAATAGAAGCGAAATAGATAAAGGGATTGTCTCCCTTTTTCAGTGTTGAAAGTTTTTCCCCCTCATCAACTGAACCATATAAATACCCAGCGTTTGCCATATCCATTTTTTTGTAATCTTCAAACCATGAATCACGAACTACTGGTCTATGTGTCATGATTAGAACACGTTGAAAGCCTTCTTGTTTAATAAGCTCCAAAGAGGTTAAGGTTTTACCAAAACGCATCTTGGCATTCCAAAGCATTCGATTTTTTTTCTTATATGTTTCCTGTGTTTGCTTAACGGCAGCATCCTGTTCAGGACGAAGCGTGATTTTAACTTTTTCAGTTTTATATTCAGCTTGAATATCATTGATAAAAGATTGCCCATCCTTTACTGCCTTGATGGCTTTTTTAGCTGTCTCTAAATCAGTCTTAAACCATTCATTACCTGCTAATTCTTCAGGGTGTTTAATTCCTGACCGCTTTAAAACTTCATGGACGTCATGATCATGAAACCAAGTTTTTGTAGATTTTTTATAAGCTAGCTCAACCCACCCAAGTTCAAAATGAAGACCAGCGGTTGTCATATATTGCTTAATTCTTTTTGGTGCTATTTTACGTAAAAACTCACTATTAGGGGTCCAGTCTGCTTCAATATCGTCAGAAGCTACAGATCCTTCTCCAATTTTTTGAGCCCCTTCATAAGCAGCAAATTTCCCACTTTCATTATTCACTGTCTGAACATAGATAAACTTGCGTTCGGCAGTTGTATAACGCTCTTGCGCTTTGGGTTCTAAGAAATTCTCATACAAAGAAACTTTAATTTTCTTATCAACATACTCAGTCATGAACCAAACTAAAATCATATAAACTAACTTTAATGACTTTAGTGCATTCTCTTGAGTTGCATCTTTAGGATTTAGTTCATGAGCTGAATTATTTCCATGCCCTTTAATTTCAAAAAAAGCATCCACTACTGCCTTATTTTTAATATAAGATTTGATAGTTTGTAACGTCTCATGAAAAGTAGAATGAGACGGTAATTCAATGAATACACGATCAGCAAATAGGATTGCTGTATTCTCAGCAACTTTACGAACTTTAGTCAACACACCCTCGTAATCTTGTTGAGTATAGTTATTCTCAGCCATATTTATAGTTGAAAAAAGTTCTGCTGTTTCTATGTTCACTCTTAAAAAATCAAAATTCGACATCATAAAATTCTATTCTCCCAAGGTATAAACTTTTTTAATCCTTACTTGACGGACTTCTTTATTTTGCATGTTTTCTTCCGTGAGTTCAAATAAGCTTAGTTGTCCTTCAATCATTTTTCCATTATCAACTATATCTTCACCAAATAATTCAGCAAATGTAAAAGGAATTTTTTCAACCAAACTAGGATAACCCTTTATTCGTTTCCACTCATTAAACATGATAGGCTCATCTGTATCAGGATGTCTTTTTGTCAATGTATTCCCTCTAACAATATTTTTAGTAATTAAGTAACGAGCTGATTTATATAAATCATTTCTGCTACTCAACCTTTCTCCAAATGCTTCCTCAAACCAATCAAGATAATGCAAAAACATTCTTGCTCTAGCAACTTCAAGATTATCTTCAAGATATTCAATTCCATAAATTGATGATAAAGCAAACAAAGATTTTGTTTTCCAATTTTTCTTGTCATAATTCCTAGTAACAGCAGAGAGTTTTCTTTGAAGTATTGCTTCTAAAAAATTCCCATCTCCTGCTGAAGGTTCCAGAAAAGTCGCATAAATATCTGCTGTTTTTTCCCTTATACCAGGAGTATCTAGCATCTTTTGGACCATCCATGAAGGGGTAAAAACCTCCCCATGTTTTTGTACTCTCTCTTTCGATTTAATAATATTTTCTTCCATGACCCTCCCCATTCTTTAATCAACCAAGTTTAAATTACATTTGAATGTACATATTAAAAAAATTTCATCTCATCTACTATTTTCTTATATTATACCACGAAACCACAAAAATCCCCTTAGAAATCCGCTTCTAAGGGGTTGTCTTTATCCTGCTGTTTGGGCTGGTTCTGCTGGTTTGGGCTTCTTATCTTTCTTGCCACTAGTGATGAGACGGCGCTTACTGTCTCGGATTGTATTGAGTTCCTTGAGGAGTTAAGTCAGGTGTTCCTTTTCAGGATAGGCTTCTGCACTGGCTGCGGTATCACGCATAAAGAGGTCATAGCTGGTTGAAAGTTCGATACGGAGTTGTCTGGTCTTGCCAACTTCCTTGGCAGACTTGTGAGCATTCGCCTTACTTTCCACTTGGTAATATTCCTCTAGAGCATTGACCACCACCGTCAGCAACAGAATACTTGTAAATTTATTGAATGACGATTATTCTAAACTCAGATCACATGTAAACTTTAGGAAGTAGACCTATTTACTTTCTATTCCTCTTCAAAAACACTCATTCCCCCTTTCTCCTCCAAAATATGGTATAGTAGAGTTATACTATCTACGAGGAGTTTACATGTCACAGGACAAACAAATGAAAGCTGTTTCTCCCCTTCTGCAGCAAGTTATCAATATCTCATCGATTGTCGGTGGGGTTGGGAGTTTGATTTTCTGTATTTGGGCTTATCAGGCTGGGATTTTACAATCCAAGGAAACCCTCTCTGCCTTTATCCAGCAGGCAGGTATCTGGGGGCCACCTCTCTTTATCTTTTTACAAATTTTACAGACGGTCGTGCCTATCATTCCTGGGGCCTTGACCTCGGTGGCTGGTGTCTTTATCTACGGGCACATCATCGGGACTATCTACAACTATATCGGCATCGTGATTGGCTGTGCCATTATCTTTTATCTGGTGCGTCTCTATGGAGCTGCCTTTGTCCAGTCTGTCGTCAGCAAGCGCACCTATGACAAGTATATCGGCTGGTTGGATAAGGGCAATCGTTTTGACCGTTTCTTTATCTTTATGATGATTTGGCCCATTAGTCCAGCTGACTTTCTCTGTATGCTGGCTGCCCTGACCAAGATGAGCTTCAAGCGCTATATGACCATCATCATTCTGACCAAGCCCTTTACTCTCGTGGTTTATACCTACGGTCTGACCTATATTATCGACTTTTTCTGGCAAATGCTTTGACATGTAAAAAATCCGTTTGGTTTCCCAAGCGGATTTTGTGCTTTATTTTGAAACTTCTTTTGCAAGGACAAAGTTCCCAAGTGTAGCAGAACCATTTCCTGCGACTGCTGGCGTTACAATGTAATCACGCACATCTGGTACTGGTAGATAACCATTAAGGAGAGCTGTAAATTTCTCACGGACACGGTCCAGCATGTGTTGTTGAGCCATGACCCCTCCACCAAAGACAATCACGTCTGGGCGGAAAGTCACTGTCGCATTAACCGCAGCTTGAGCGATATAGTAGGCTTGAACATCCCAAACAGAGCTGTTGAGTTCAATGTTTTCACCACGAATACCTGTACGAGCTTCCAGACTTGGCCCAGCCGCAAAACCTTCCAAACATCCTTTGTGGAATGGACAAACGCCGTTAAATTCTTTTTCAATATCCATTGGGTGTTTAGCCACATAGTAGTGACCCATTTCAGGGTGACCCACACCACCGATAAACTCACCACGTTGGATAACACCAGCACCGATACCTGTACCTATTGTGTAGTAAACCAAGTTTTCGATACGGCCACCAGCATTGTTACGGGCAACCACTTCGCCGTAAGCCGAGCTGTTTACGTCTGTAGTGAAATACATTGGCACGTTAAGGGCGCGGCGAAGGGCACCAAGCAAGTCTACATTTGCCCAGTGAGGTTTTGGAGTCGTCGTGATAAAGCCATAAGTTTTTGAGTTTTTGTCAATATCAATGGGACCAAATGAACCAACTGCGAGACCAGCAAGGTTATCGAATTTTGAAAAGAACTCAATAGTCTTATCGATTGTTTCAATTGGAGTTGTTGTTGGAAATTGTGTTTTTTCTACAACGTTAAAGTTTTCATCACCGACAGCACAGACAAACTTTGTACCGCCCGCTTCTAAGCTTCCATATAATTTTGTCATGATAAACCTCTTGTTTTTATTTTCTTTATTATAGCATATTTCGAAAGTCTAAATTTCTCTATTTTTTAGATTTTCCTCTGTAAATCTTACCATTCAAGCAAAAACGAACAAACATGTCATTTGTTCGTTTTCATTTTGAGAGGGAATATAGTACTCAATGAAAATCAAAGAGCAAACTAGGAAGCTAGCCGAAGGTTGCTCAAAGCAATGCTTTGAGGTTGCCGATAAAGCTGACGTGGTTTGCATTTGATTTTCGAAGAGTATTAGGCTTTCACTTCGATCACAGCATCACCCTTCGCAACTGAACCTGTTGCGACTGGAGCTACTGAAGCGTAGTCAGCTGTGTTTGTAACGATAACCATTGTTGTATCATCAAGACCAGCTGCAGCAATTTTGTTTGAGTCAAATGTTCCAAGAACATCGCCTGCTTTCACCTTGTCACCTTGGGCAACTTTTGCTTCAAAACCGTCACCGTTCATAGACACAGTGTCAATACCAACGTGGATCAAAACTTCGGCACCATCAGTTGTTTTCAAACCAAAAGCGTGTCCTGTTGGAAAGGCAATTGAAACTTCAGCATCAGCTGGTGCATAAACCACACCTTGGCTAGGTTTCACAGCGATACCTTGTCCCATAGCTCCACTTGAGAAGACTGGGTCATTAACATCGGCAAGAGCGACAACGTCACCAACAATAGGGGTTACAAGTGTTTCATTTTGAAGAGCTGCTGGAATGTTACCAGTTGTTTCTTCTTGGACCAAACGTTCTGTCTCTACTTCAGTAGCAACTTCTTTTTCATCCTCATAACCAAACATATAAGTAAGAGCGAAACCAAGAACGAATGATACAGCTACCATAAGAAGGTATTGGGCAAGTTGTCCGTTACCGATGTAAAGCATTGTACCTGGGATAATTGTGATACCATTACCAGTACCAGCAAGTCCAAGGATAGAAGCCAATCCACCACCGATTGCACCAGCGATCAATGAAAGGAAGAATGGCTTACGGAAGCGCAAGTTCACCCCGAAGATAGCAGGCTCTGTAATACCGAGGAAGGCAGAAAGAGCTGCTGGGAAAGCAAGTGTTTTTAGTTTTGGATTTTTAGTTTTAACACCAACCGCAACAGTTGCAGCACCTTGAGCTGTCATAGCCGCAGTGATGATAGCGTTGAATGGGTTAGCATGGTCAGCAGCAAGCAATTGAACTTCAAGCAAGTTGAAGATATGGTGCACACCTGACACGACGATCAATTGGTGAACCCCACCAATCAAGAAACCACCAAGACCAAATGGCATGCTAAGGATTGCTTTGGTAGCGATAAGGATGTAGTTTTCAACAACGTGGAAGACTGGTCCGATGACAAAGAGTCCAAGGATAGACATAACCAAAAGTGTCACGAATGGTGTTACCAAAAGGTCAATGACATCTGGAACAACCTTGCGGACAGCTTTTTCAAATTTAGCTCCGACAACCCCGATGATGAAGGCTGGAAGAACGGAACCTTGCAAACCAACAACAGGGATGAAACCAAAGAAGTTCATAGCTGTTACTTCACCACCTGAAGCAACTGCCCAAGCGTTTGGAAGTGAGCCAGAAACAAGCATCATACCAAGAACGATACCAACGGCTGGATTTCCACCGAATACACGGAAGGTTGACCACACAACCAAACCTGGCAAGATGATGAAGGCTGTATCTGTCAAGATTTGAGTGTAAGTTGTCACGTCAGCTGGAAGTGTCATTCCAAGAGCAGTCAAGAGACCACGCACACCCATGAAAAGACCTGTTGCTACGATAACTGGGATGATTGGAACGAAAACGTCACCGAAAGTACGGATAGCACGTTGGAACCAGTTCCCTTGTTTAGCAGCTTCTGCTTTCATGTCATCTTTAGATGATGTTGGCAAACCAAGTGCAACAACTTCATCGTACATTTTGTTAACTGTACCTGTACCAAAGATGATTTGGTATTGACCTGAGTTAAAGAAAGCACCTTGAACTTTTTCCAAGTTCTCAATCACTTCTTTATTGATTTTTCCTTCATCTTTGACCATGACACGAAGACGAGTCGCACAGTGAGCTACACTGTTGACATTTTCACGTCCGCCCAAGGCATCGATGACTTTTTTTGCAATTTCCTGATTGTTCATTTGCAAAAATCTCCTTATATAAAATTTTGTTCTTGTTTGAAAGCGATTTTATTCGCCCTACGACTATTATTTTATCATGTTTTAGAAATATGTCAAGCGTTTTGCAGAAAAAATATTCTATCAACTTAGTTGGCTCGCTTTAGATTGATTGTTTTTGACTGTTTTATCAGGTATTCCTTAAAAAACAAGTTTAAAATCTTGGTTAAAAGGGTTTTATTTCATTATCTTTCATATTTTCGTAAAAATTTGATTGATTTCCTGCATTTATTTTATGACAAACGTTTGACAGTTTTTTCTCTTTTTTAACATAAAAGTCTTGCTTTTTTTTCCGAAAACGGTTACTATTAAAAGTGATAAGATTTTCGGAGGAATGAAAGAATGGAATGGACAACTGAGCGTCGTTACAGACTTTATCAAGATTGGACGCAAGAAGAAATTAAGAATATTAAGGAAAATATGGCACAATCTCCATGGCATACTCATTACCATGTTGAGCCAAAAACAGGACTTCTCAACGACCCAAATGGCTTTTCTTACTTTGATGGAAAGTGGATTGTTTTTTATCAGAACTTTCCTTTCGGTGCCGCCCACGGTTTGAAATCTTGGGTGCAATTGGAAAGTGAGGACTTAGTTCACTTCACGGAAACTGGTGTCAAAGTTTTGCCTGATACTCCATTAGATAGCCACGGTGCCTACTCTGGTTCTGCTATGCAGTTTGGCGATAACTTATTCCTATTCTATACAGGAAATGTCCGCGATGAAAATTGGATCCGTCACCCATACCAGATTGGGGCTTTGATGGATAAGGATGGCAATATTACGAAGATTGACAAGATATTGATTGACCAGCCAGCAGACTCTACAGACCACTTCCGCGATCCGCAAATTTTTAACTTTAAGGGGCAATACTATGCTATCGTCGGCGGACAGGACTTGGAGAAAAAAGGATTCGTCCGTCTCTACAAAGCTATTAACAACGACTACACCAATTGGAAAGCTGTTGGCGACCTTGACTTTGCTAACGACCGCACTGCCTACATGATGGAATGTCCAAATCTGGTCTTTGTAGGCGAGCAACCTGTCCTTCTCTACTGTCCACAAGGATTAGATAAGGATGTTCTAGATTACGACAATATCTATCCAAATATGTATAAAATCGGGGCTTCCTTTGACCCTGAAAATGCCAAAATGGTAGATGTGTCTCAACTTCAAAACATGGATTATGGTTTTGAAGCCTATGCAACTCAAGCCTTCAACGCTCCTGATGGACGTGCTCTAGCAGTTAGCTGGCTTGGTTTACCAGATGTTTCTTATCCATCTGACCGTTTTGACCATCAAGGAACCTTCTCTTTGGTCAAAGAACTGACTATCAAAGACGGTAAACTCTACCAATACCCAGTCTCAGCGATCAAAGACCTTCGTGCGTCTGAAGAAGCCTTCTCAAACCGTGCTCAAACAAAGAACACCTATGAACTTGAACTCAACTTGGAAGCCAATAGCCAGAGCGAGATTGTCTTACTTGCTGACAAAGAAGGCAAGGGACTCTCCATCAACTTTGACCTTGCAAATGGTCAAGTGATAGTGGATCGTAGCCAGACTGGTGAACAGTACGCCCAAGAATTTGGGACAACTCGTTCTTGCCCTATCGATCATCAGGCTACTACTGCTACAATCTTCATCGATAACTCTGTCTTTGAAATTTTCATCAATAAAGGAGAAAAAGTATTTTCTGGTCGTGTCTTCCCACATGCGGACCAAAATGGTATCCTGATCAAGTCTGGAAATCCAACTGGAACTTACTATGAATTAGATTATGGTCGCAAAACTAACTGATGTCGCAAAACTTGCAGGTGTCAGCCCTACTACCGTTTCTAGGGTTATCAATAAAAAAGGCTATCTCTCTGAGAAAACCATTCAAAAGGTCAATGAAGCCATGCGAGAATTGGGCTATAAACCCAATAACCTGGCTCGTAGTCTGCAAGGAAAATCAGCTAAGTTAATCGGCTTGATTTTCCCAAATATTTCCAACGTTTTCTATGCAGAATTGATTGATAAACTGGAACACCAACTCTTCAAAAATGGTTACAAGACCATCATCTGCAACAGTGAACACGATTCTGAAAAAGAACGTGAGTACATCGAAATGTTAGAAGCCAATCAGGTGGACGGCATCATTTCTGGTAGTCACAACTTGGGAATTGAAGACTACAATCGTGTGACAGCTCCGATTATTTCCTTTGACCGAAACCTGTCTCCAGATATCCCTGTCGTCTCCTCTGATAACTATGCTGGTGGGGTCCTTGCAGCCCAGACCTTAGTCAAGACAGGAGCCCAGTCTATCATCATGATTACAGGGAATGACAATTCCAATTCTCCAACTGGACTACGCCACGCTGGCTTTGCATCGGTTCTACCCAAAGCTCCTATTATCAATGTTTCCAGTGACTTTTCTCCAGTCAGAAAAGAAATGGAAATCAAGAATATCTTGACCCGACAAAAGCCTGATGCCATCTTTGCTTCGGATGATTTGACGGCTATTCTAGTCATTAAAATTGCCCAAGAACTGGGAATCTCTGTCCCAGAAGATCTCAAAGTCATCGGCTATGATGGGACTTACTTTATCGAGAATTACTATCCTCATTTGACAACGATTAAGCAACCTATGCAAGAGATTGCTCAACTCACTGTTGACCTCCTATTACAAAAGATCGAAGGCAAGGAAGTCGCAACAACCGGTTACTTCTTACCAGTCACCCTATTACCAGGAAAAAGTATTTGATACTCTTCGAAAATCTCTTTAAACCACGTCAGCGTCGCCTTACTGTAGATATGGTTACTGACTTC